>JABSRY010000129.1 GCA_013214985.1 Hyphomicrobiales bacterium | reverse complement strand
AAGGTGTATGATCGCCCCCTTGTTTTTCATCGTCGCGGCTTCGCTGCCGCACGAATTTGAAAGCAGCTAACGTAATTCAGCGCACTTACGCATCCAGATAAGAGATAATAAAGCAATGACCAAGCCAGTTACCACCAGTGTTCATGCCCCTGGGCGTTTTTCGATTGCCCCTATGTTGGATTGGACGGACTTTCTTTAAATTAAAGGCTTGGTCTATTTCAAGGGGGACTATAGGGGGTCTGGTGTTTATAGGGGGACCTAAACATCACCTGCTAAAAAATTATTTAATTACTTGGTTTGTGATTTTTTACATGTTTTTATTGTAACTGACTGATACCATATAAAAAGGATAATAACTGGGGATTAATAATGGATTTAAATCAACTTGTAGAGTTCACATGGGGCGCCATAGCAGGGGGTGTTTATTATGACACTGTCAAAGATATCTTAGGTAACGCATTCCCTAGGTTGGATAAATTCAAACAGGAAGAAAATAAGCAGCTGTTTGAGGCTTCATTAAGTGCGATCCTTGAAACTAATGATCAAATAAGAAATTCGTTATCAACGATTGCTCAGGGGGGCTCATTAGAAGTCACTAATATTACAACTGGTAATATTGAGTCTGGTGGTGCAGTTATTGTGGGGAACCATAATACTATCGGTGGAGCTAAGTGAGTCATAGTGATATTAGCGTTGGTGATGTGGAAGCGACAGGTCATGTAATGGTAGGACATGGCAATCGCATTAATAGCCCAGAAATCAAAATTGTTATGCCTTTAAATAGAAAAATTTCTACTATTATTGAAGTTCCAAGTATTGCTATTCAAATCGACCCTTTTGCAGTGCGAGAAGTTATAGAGCTATGTCATGCTGAATTTGATGATGGAAGTTACATACACACTGTTGATTTAGATACTCTAATCATTCCACTAGAAGAAAAACACAAACTTAATGACATGTGTCCTGATTTTTGGGATGAAGTTATTAGCCCTGAATTTGAGAGTAAATTTTCAGACTTTGAAGCATTTCTTAAAAAGCGAGAAAATAATGATCTGTTACTAAAAATTGAATCTATGGCTAGAAATATAAATAGAGAGTTATTAGCTAAGAGAAAAAAAAATATAGATGTAGAGTTTCAAGAAATTATTCAAGATATAGGGAAAGCAGTATTGAAGTCTCAATATGAGAGGCTCCGTACAAAGCAAGAAACAATCGATTTCTTTTTTTACTATTTGTATTCTCAATGTTTATTAGGTAAAAAAACAGCACTGGAGAAAAGTAAATGTTAACTCCTACTCGATTTATGCAGCTTGATTATAGTTTGCTAGCAGTAACCAGTCATGTGATATCTTGCTTATTAGAAAGGCAAGAATCTTCTTTGGAAGAGTTATTACGATACGCCCACCTATCATCTAAAGAAATCAGAGAAGCAGATATTTTATTGGCAATCACATTCTTATATGCAACTGGTAAAGTTGAAGTCGATATTCTTCGAGCATCTATATCTTTGGTGAAAAAAAATGATTAAATTATCAAAACTATATTGTAATAAACCAGATATTTTTCCAGATATTGAATTCAATGATGGGTTGAACATCATTTATGCTGCTGCCTCGAAAAAAACTGTTGATAAAAATACCCATTCCCATTCTGTGGGGAAAACAACTCTCCTTGAGATTATTGACTATTTGTTTATAAAAACAGTGAAGAAGGGATTTTTCTTAAAAGATCATGTTGAGCTATTTGCGGGATATAATTTTTACTTAGAAATTAAAGTATCGGAACAACTTTTTGTGACGATAAAAAGAGTTGTAAACGGTAAAATATCTATAGCTACTTATGCAGAAGAGAGTGATTGTAGACATTTTTCTGATGATGCTTGGGATTATACTGACCTTGGAGTTGACACTGCAAGATTAAGAGTAGATGAAATGTTTAAACTCGACGTATTATCTGAAAATAAAACTAATTATAGAAAGGGACTTAGATACTGTTTTAGAAGACAAGGTGAATATAATGATACCTTTAAAGTCAATAGTAGCCGCGAGACTGACTCTAGTTGGAAACCATATTTAGGTGGATTGTTAGGGATAGATTCCTCTCTTATATTAAGCAAGTTATCTACGAATGAAAGAATTACAAAACTGGGTTCGATAATTGATGAAATAAGAGGCTTATCAGATACATCGAGTCAAGCTGTTGAAGCTGAGATACAAGTTGCTACTGCCAGGTTTAGCGAGTTAAAAGCGCAAGTTGATAGCTTTGACTTTAACCTTGTGGATCAGGAAGACGTTAAAAATCTTGTGTATAACTTAGATGAACAGATATCAGAGCTTACTAATGAACTCTATACTTCAGAGCACCAAATGAAATCTATAGATGAATCATTGGGGGCTTCTTTTGATTTTGACCTGAATTCGGTAAAAGACCTGTTTGACGAAATATCATTGCATTTACCTGAGCAGCTTATCCGTAATTATGATGAGCTCTTAGAATTGAATAAAAATCTAACAAAAGATAGAAACAAGCGATTATTAAAAACAAAAAAACTTTTAGTAAAAAAACGTGAAAAACTTAATGCTGATTTAACTGATCTACATAGTAAGCGCGGTATATTAGCTCGTGAATTACTTGATGAAAGAGCATTCTCAAGGTTTAAATCTTTGCAATCAAGAGTTGGTCGAGAAGAGGCTAATTTAGCTGTTTTAAATGAAAAGCTAATAAAATTAGATACTACTTTTGAACTTAAAGCAGACTTAGATGATGCGGTGTTAAAACAACAGGTACTTGCTAATAAAATTAGTGCAGTTGCAAGACAGTCACATAATGAAACGTTAAAATCTATTGGTAAGATATTTAGTGATTTAGTTAAAAAAGCTACAGAATTAGACGCGTTTTTGTATGTCGATATTAATAAAAACGGTAATCCTGAATTCCATAGTAAATTGCATGATCACTCCTCAAAAGATAAAGGTGAATCTTACAGACAAATAATATCTGGCTGTTTTGATTTAAGTTTGCTTACTTATTATTCTTCAAGAGGATTTTATCGATTTGCTTATCATGACGGGCTTTTGGAAAGTCTAGATGATAGGTTGAAAATGAAAGTACTGAAATTGTGGCATGATGAAGGCATTCGACATGGTCTGCAATTAATCATATCACTTCATGATAGTGACATCCCTCTTTCTGCCGATGGAACAAAAATCACTTTAGAAGAAAATTTGATAGCTAGAAAATTACATGATCGTGGTAATGATGGACGCTTATTTAAGATGGAAGCATTTTAATTAGCCAATAAAAAGGAGCCATTGGCTCCTTTTTTGTATCTCCACCCTAGAAATATAATTCACATACCAAAGTCTGATATATCAGGCCGGTCCACAACTACCCACCTAAATAAACCTCTCTATAAACTACCGGATAAATAATCAATACAGACACTCCTAGCATTAACGTGAAGTAAATAAATGCACGCCACTGAATAGCAAGGTGTTGTTCGGTGGTGATCTGTGCGCCTTTTTTGAAAGGATACTTTTGGTGTACGGGATAGAATATTGCAGTAATCGTGAGTGATAATAAAATTATATGGGGAATGATGAAAGCTAGCGGCACTGTTGACTCCTTTTAATTGGGTGTGCTGTAAAACTAGCTAAAGTATGTAGTTTGGGTGAGGTTTAATGGTGCTTTGACGTAAAATTGTGAATTAGCTTTCAATCATTAAGATTAAGGTGTGATTTAAAAACCATTCATCATATCCATTTGACATATTTATCCGCCCCTTTACATTCTCTGCCCAGACCAAATAACCTCACCGATAATTTCAAAATCTTCAGTGGCTAATTCGGCCTTATTCAGTTCCCAAGTTTTATAAGCCGGATTATCACTAACAACCGTGATCCCGATTTTAGAGAACTGCAGTCGTTTTACTCGAAGCTGGCCATCGTAGCGGAATACATAAATACCATCTTCGATGAGTTGATCTGTTCGGTTGACGATAATAAGCGACTGGTTTTTTAATGTAGGAACCATGCTGTCACCACGAACTGGCATTAGAAATATATTCTTCGAGTTTACACCTAATACATCAGTCACAAAACGCTGACTAAACACCATATCTTCAGATCGTTCTTCACATGCCACCAAAGCACCATGTCCAGCGCTCACTTCAATATCATAAAAAGGCAGCTCAATAAAATTAGGAGGGAGCGTATTTACTTTTTGCGACTCTCGTAGTGTTTTAAGTAAAATATGTTCAGGGATTACTTTTTGACATATCCATTTTTCTACATCAGAAAAGGAAACATCTAAAGCCTTTGATAACTCAAGATTGCTATTTGTTTTTGTGAGTGATTTTAACTCTTCAAGTTGCTCTTCTATATTATCAGTGCCGTACTTGGTTTCTGGTTCATGTACTGCTTTAGGGCTATCGCAGCCCTCACCAAGGGTAATCTCATCACCAAGGGTAATCTCATCATGAGAATTGTCTTGAGATGCATTCTGTCTTCCCATATTGATTTGATTAGCTTTCATGAAAATATGCTCAGGAATTTTATTTCTATGTGTCCAATTCGCAATAGTAGAAGGCGATACCTCTAAGGCTTCTGATAGTTCAGCTCGTTTTGAGGTACCTGTGAGTATGTACAGATGCTTTACTTGTTCTTTAATAGTGAGCTGGTTACTAGGTTCTGTAATCGTGTTGGTATGAATATCAAATGAGCCAAAACAAATGTGATTAGCCTTCAAAAAAATATGCTTAGGAATTCTATTTCTGTGTTTCCAATTAGCAATAGTGGAAGGAGATATTTCTAATACTTCAGATAGCTCAGTGAGATTAGAGGTATTTGTCAATTTGTACAAAGTTCCAATTTGAGACTCGTAATTCTCATATGGTCTCTTATTTTCTTCTTTCTGTTGTTTCATGGTTGCAAATTCTCAATTGAGATCGTATTATCAGGTTTAACTTCAAAGCGTCTCAGTTGCTCTCGGTGTTGAGGTTGTATAACTAGGTTGCTTTGAGCTTTTTTGAGTTTTAATTTCAATCATTACATAGGTGCGTTATGAATACAAATTTTGCTTTATTAGCCCGTTTTGAAAGTCCCACCATCAACTTAAAAGATGTCACTGAGGAGTTTTTCGGTATCCGAATTAATACAGCCATGATGAAGATTAAAGCCAAGGAATTCCCCGTTCCTACTTTTAAATTAATGGCTGAGCAACGTTGCCCTACCTTTATTAAGGTTGAAGATCTTGCTGCCTATATTGATAAACAACACGCAGAAGCAAAAGCTGAGTGGCAATCGGTTAACGGATGTTGATCACTGTTATGTCAATCATTCAAGTATCACTGCTTGGCTGCATTTTTTTCGTGGTCGTCACTGCGTAACTCCATCATCTCAAATAGGGAAATTTGTTCAATGTTTGAAATTAATGATAGCAAACAAAACGTAATTGACGCGGCTTGCATCCGTTTTTCGGATGTTGAGAACGTAGAGTCGATTGCAAACGACTGTGGCATGCGTGGTCAGATGCTTCGTAACAAGTTAAACCCAAATCAACCTCACCAATTGACTGTTAGTGAATTAATCAAGATCACTAAGGCCACTGATAATCACGACATTATCAACAGTGCGATTTTAGAAATAGGACTAGTTGCTGTTCGCTTACCAAAGCAGGGTGACTCAAAACCACTAACGCTTAGTGCAATGAGCGTTGCCGCTGATATCGGCGATATCAATCGTCACATCATAGAAGCCGAGTCCGACCGTCGACTAACGCGTCATAAGAAAGACGCAATTACTGCAAAGGCACAATCCGCTGTTCGTGAATTGGTTTTTCTTATGTCAGACGTTGAAAACCGCTGTGGTGGTGCAGGACCGTTCGTGTCCATGTGTGTCGATGCAGTGATCAATGGAATGCCGATACCAGGCATGTAACAAGGAGATAATTTATGGGACAAATTGTTGATACTGCACCGCCGTCCGCAGACTCTATTGCTCAAATTCATAGTTTGTTTGGTAGCAGTCGCATCGGCTGTATTTATGACAAGTTAGATGAAGATTTAAAGAAGGGGATTTTGGTCGCTGCAGGATTAAAAATGCCTCACCTTAAGTTAAAACTGAGTGAATTAGACCAGTTAGATAAGGCGAAACTGCATAACGCAATTAACGCACTCGAGCCAGTGATTAGAAAATTAGCTGGTCATTCAATTTCAGAATTTAAGTAAGGGAATATCATGATACCAACAATACAAGAAGTAATTAATGAACTGATGTTTATAGCCGTTGCTAAGCCTGACAACATCAATATCGACGTAATGTATGACGGTGATATGGACGTTATCGACATTTCAGCTTTCCCCCGAAATTTTCGCGTTACGTCGGATATGACAACTGAAAAGTTTGATCAGTCTCGATTGTTTCGTGAGCATATAAAACTGGCTAGTAATGGTGCATTGCAAAAACTTCAAAAAGCCAAAGCAGACCTGATCTCACTTATCGAAAACAAATCTGAGGTGGCAGCATGAAACGTATCTCTGTTCCTGTTGAAGATATGATTAGTGCGCTTCAAGACTTCGGTGTTAGTGATGGGCGAGCTAACGACATTACTGCATTATTTGAAGTCATTGATGCCGGTGATTATGACGCTTTGGTTATGCCTGCTCTGGCATTTAATCACTCCCAGCTTCCCCGCAAAACAGTATTAATTACTTTATCTTCATTTTGGGTATGCGTTGTTTGTAATACCAATTCCTTTTCTGAACAAGAACTACAAGCACTTGGTGCGCTGCGTTCGCTGTACTTTGTTTCGGTTAACTTGGGTTATCAAGACCTTGCAGCTTGTATAGCAAA
>JABSRY010000128.1 GCA_013214985.1 Hyphomicrobiales bacterium | reverse complement strand
ATAATCAATAGAGAATCTATTTAAATCAAAACGTCAACACAATATTCGGAGTTTCAAAGACTCAGAGTATAATCATTATTATTCTCCTCCTTGGAAGGTGCAGCATGACCAGTGGCTCGTTTGGCAAAGCGCGTAAGCATATAGAAGTAGAACAAGGCAAATGAGGATAAGAAGATTACAATCATCACAGCACGTGCGGAACCCTCGCCAAATTTGTTACGACTAATTGCAGTTTTATAAGTGTCGATGATCATGGTTGTGGTTGCACTACGTGGCCCACCTTCGGTCAAAATCCAAATGATATCGAATGAGTTAAAAGTCCAAATGGCTGACAACAGCGCCATAGTAGCAATGGCGGGCATGATGAGCGGTATGGTTATGCGCCTGAAACGATAAAACCGACTTGCCCCATCTGACCACGCGGCCTCGTATAAATCGCCAGGCACGCTTTGCATTGCTGCCAATAAATAAATGGTGACAAGCGGCGTACCAACCCAAACATCGGTAACGATGGTTGCATAGAAACTAGAATTACGGAATGCCAAAAATTCAAATGGCCCCGCTAAAATACCTAGCCATTGGCCGATGCCTGAAATCATACCAAACTGGCCATTATACATCCAACTCCAAATGAATACACCGATTGCGACGGGCACAATCCAAGGCGGCATGACCAAAATACGGATAAAATTACGACCAGGAACTGTACAGTTGAGCAGCATAGCGCCAGCAACGCCGACGACCATTTTAAGCCCAACTGAAATAGCCATCCAATAAAAGGTACGAACGACAACTGCTGGAAAGCGGCCGCCGAATATTTTTACATAATTGTCGACACCGATATATTCTTCGATAGGACTTAACGATGCATTGGTAAAAGACAGCCGCACCGTTTCAATGAGTGGCCAACCAACAATAATGATGGTTAGTAATAAAGCTGGCAACAGCAATAGATAAGGGAAATAGTTGGTTTTACCATCGAGTGCGTTCATTGAGCAGCCTCCTCGTTGCGAAGATTATAAGAATCGAAACGTTGCCACATTTCTGAAAGATCAATAACTCTTCTGGTTTTACGAGCTTCATCCAATTTTATGGCAGTTAGCCCAGCTTCTAACCCATCCAAAATAGAGACGGGCAGGTTGGCACCCGTTTTCATATGGGCAAATATGTCTTCGATCATCTGCTCATCAGCGCCATAATGTTGCGACAGCGCTGAGTTCGTTTTATAGGTTTTATCGACTAGTCTTTCGCCACTTCGTGCATCGGTAACTTTAAAGTAATTACGCACAAAATCACCTTCTGCCATACCTTTAGCGCCAATAACACAAAACCGTCTAAATTCGTCAGGTACATTAAGGTTGGTGTGAAAACATAAGTTTTCACCATCTTCATATTCCAGAATTGCGGTCTGATAATCTATTATATCGGCGTCGCCATTGAATACATTATCGGTGCCATTCCAGCCACTGGGTTTGTAGTGGTACACTTCATTATCGTTAATGTTAGCGGCCTCTGGCACGAAGGTGCGCCTGCCGCCAAAGCTGGCAACTCGCATAGGCCGCTTGCCCATTAAACCTTGATAAAGATCTAAGTCGTGGCAGCATTTTTCCAACATAAAACCACCAGAATATTTTGAATAACGTCGCCAATCGCGCATAAAAAAAGCGCCATGATATGGCATAATATGTTCCGACGCTTCAACCGAGGTAATATTGCCAAGAATGCCCTCGTCACGAATTTTGATAAGATCCCGATATAATGGTGCATAACGCAATACAAGTCCGATCATCAAGCGATCGGTGCCACCATGTTTAGTAAGCAGATCTAACAACTCAAAAGTTTGAGCCTCGTCTATTACCACAGGTTTTTCACTGAAGGTTTTAACCCCAAATTCAAGGGCGATGCGAATATGTTCGAGGTGTAAATGATTTGGAGAGCCGATCATAAGCAGATCAAGATCTTGATTTTCAATAAGAATTTCTAATGTATCATATTGAATACCAGCATCTAATTTTTTCAAACTGTTTGGGTCAATATTTAAGCCAACGACGCCTTCACCCTCAACTAAAGGCATGCCGCAGGGATTTGGGTCGACATAGCCAACAAATTCGACTTCGGGTACGACAGACGCAATTACCTGCGTTAGATAGCCGATTCGATAACCTAGTCCAATAATACCAATTCGTATTTTTTTCATTTTTCCCTCAAGCAAAACACGTTCTAATTTACTATATTGCCTGCAATGTTATTTTTATATTGGCTGTCAAATTATCCTAAATTTGGTAATGATATTTGATAAATTAGCTTTATGTTTAACTCAGAAAGCATTAATAAAACTAGTTTATTTCATTTTTAGATAACTAAGATCGAATTCGGCAGCCATTGTTAGTGCAGGTTCAATAGTTTTTTTCTAACACGGATAGTAGTCAACTTATTTGGCATGTCAAATAGAAGTTGTTAAAATTAGAAATGGTATCTAATTTATGTATAACTACATTATGACTTGTGTAAAACTACATTTGAATGTAAATATGTTGCGCATCAGTCAAAAATTCTTTTTTTGAAAAAGTAGTTGTACGTTTTGATAATTTGGCACAAGTTACGGTCATATTTACCAATTGATAAGGCACAAATTATATGGCACGCAAAGAAGGCGACCAATCGTTACTAAATAAAGTCCGCAAAGATTTGCCGACGATAAGTCGAGCATTCAGACGAATTGCAAAATTTCTACTAAATGCACCCGATGATTTCATGCATAAAACGGTTCAGGATCTTGCACTATTAATAGAAGTAAGTGAACCAACATTGATCCGTTTTTGTAGGCATTATGGTTATAGCGGTATGCCTGATTTTCGCATTGGATTGGCTTTATCAAAAGCCTCGAACGGCAGAGCTAACAACACGATGCGGCTAGAGCCAAGTTTTATTGACAGGACATCGATAAATCAAAAACACAAAAAAGCTATCGCAAATTGTGCGAGAGAATTTGTAAAAAAAGGTCAATCGATTATTATAGACTCGGGTTCGACCATGTCTTTATTTGCCGAAACATTAAAGTCATCGCCGTCGCTCACTATATTTACCACTGGACTAAATGTTTTGGAAACATTGTGGGGCTGCAAGCAACATAAGTTAATTCTGCCAGGCGGTATTGTGCGGTTTGATGCCAGTGCATTAACCGGAAGGATGGTTGAAAAATCTCTTGCGGAAATGCGGTTTGACATAATTTTTATGGGAGCAGGTTCGGTGTTGCCAAGCGTGGGATTAAGTACATTTGATGAAGACGAGGCGCACCAAAACAGAGCTATGGTAAATGCCGCCAGTCGATTGATTTTATTGGTAGATTCTAGCAAATTTAAACAACCAGCACTACACAAAATTTGTTCGATTGAGCGCATACACGCGGTTATTACCGATGATGAGGTAGACCTAAAAGACGTTGAGATGCTCGAGAATGCTGGCGTGAAAGTTATTATTGCTGGGAAGTGATTTTAATATTTAGAAATAAAGGCGTATATATGAATAATATTATAGAAAACTTACGGTCTTGTCATACCTATAAAGAAGTACAGGCACAGCCACAAATTTGGCGCAAATGGGCGACTGAAATTGACGGCATTTCGAGTGATATTGGCAATTGGATTATTGCCCGAAACCCGCAAGAAATATGGTTTTGTGGGGCAGGTACATCGGCATTTATTGGGGATACTTTAAGTGCTTATTTATCCAAAGATAAGGGCCGAATTTATCGCACGGTTTCGACCACGGATTTTGTTGCATCGCCCCATAATTTTCCGCAAACAGACCGAAAGATTTTAGTCGTTTCCTTTGGCCGAAGTGGTGCAAGTTCGGAAACCATTGCAATGTTGGATATTTTAGATCAGCATTATGGTGATGCAGATAGACTAAACATTACCTGTGATGCAAGCAGTCCGTTGGCAACGCGTGTTGTGATTGGCACTGGCCAACAACAAACCATTGTTCTACCAGCAGAAACGCTCGATAAAGGTTTTGCAATGACATCGAGTTATACAACCATGTTGCTTTCGGCCTTAGCCTGCTTAGACCAACAGCCGCCTGGTAAAATATCCGATATTTTTACACAATTAGCAGACCAATCGTCTAAAATATTGGCAAATTTGCCCAATCAATTAGCCGATAAGTTATCCAAATCGCCCAAAAGGTGTATATTTTTGGGTTCAGGATCATTGAAAGGTACTGCTCGAGAATCCGCTTTGAAAATTTTAGAACTGACTGCAGGACAGACCGTTACCCAGTGGGATTCAAGCTTAGGTTTTAGACATGGTCCAAAAGCAATTATCGATGCCGATACTCAGATATATGTGTTGGTATCAAATGATGAATATACCCAAAAATATGACTTGGATATTGCCAAGGAGATTAAACAGCAATATGAGCAAGCGACCGTTATCACCGTGGGTATGACATCTAGTGATGTTGACATTCGCCTAGGTGGTAGCGATTTTAGCAGTGACATTGCTAAAAATGATGCTTGGAGTAGCGTGCTATATATTCTAATTGCTCAGACTTTGTGCATGCATTGGTCTGCCGCGCTTGGGTTAAATGTCGATAATCCATTTGCTGGTCAAGGTAATTTAACCCGCGTGGTTACTGGCGTTACCATTTATCCGTTTTAGGGAGAAGCATTGATGCATGGCGCAATTGATTTGGGTGGTACAAAAATAGAGGCCGCTCTTTTAGATGAAAATTTGGTGCCGATAAGACGGCATAGAATTGTAACACCTAATTTGGATTATGATGACTTATTGGCTGCAATTGGGGTTCAGATAAATTGGCTGCGTGAGCAATCTAGTGATGGTGAGTTGTCAATTGGCATTGGTGTGCCAGGTATTGTTAATAAAAACACTGGCATGACACTCACCTCAAACTTACCAACAGCAGGCCACACTTTTAGAAAAGATATTTCTAAAATTGCAGGATATGATGTGCCGCTTGAAAATGACTGTCGATGCTTTGCTTTGTCTGAAGCCAATGGCGGCGCGGGTGAAAATTTTAACAAAGTATTTGGCTTAATTGTTGGTACTGGCATTGGCGGTGGTATTTGTAACAATGGCGTTTTAACTGCGGGTTTGAATTCTTTGCCTGTTGAGGTGGCACATATACCGTTGCCAGCGACCATAGTTAAAAAATATAATTTACCTCTAAACTCTTGTGGTTGCGGGCGAACTGGTTGTTATGAAACCTTAGTTTCGGGCCCTGGGTTTAGCAAACTTGCCAAGCATATGGTTGGTGTGGATATTTCTGTCGAAAACATTGTATCACGCGCTAATTTAGGTGATTTAGACATGCAAAGAGTGATGGCGGTTTGGATAGAATTATACGCCCATATGTTGGACATGATTCAGTTAATGAACGATCCAGACTGTATAATTTTGGGCGGTGGTACCTCACTGATAGACGGCTTGATACCAAAGCTGAGTGAAGCAATGCAAAAAATTGCATTGAAAAATACGCTAGGACCAGAGCTATTATTGGCGAAATTTGGCGATAGTTCGGGTGTGCGAGGGGCAGCAATGTTGCCACTTGAAAAATTAATGAAAAATAGGTGAACAACTGATGAAACGCATAGATGAAATTATAAAGGCAAATCGCCAAGGAAAACCAATTGCTTTGCCTTCAATTTGTTCTGCTCACCCACAAATATTGGCGGCTAGTATATTGCTCGCCGAGCAACATGATGTGGCGCTATTGGTTGAGGCGACTAGCAATCAGGTGAACCAACATGGCGGTTATACTGGTATGCGACCTAATGATTTTATAAAATTTGTCTATGATATTTGTGCCCAGTATAATGTGAACACCTCGCGTATTATATTTGGAGGCGACCATTTAGGACCACAGGTCTGGCGTAAACAATCTGCAAAATTTGCAATGGCGGAGGCCGTGGAATTGGTGCAGGCCTATGTTAAGGCGGGCTTTAATAAAATTCATTTAGATTGTAGCGAGGGATGTGCGGGCGAGCCAGCCCAAGTAGGCGATGATGTCGCCGCAGCACGAGCCGCTATACTGGCAAAGGCATGTGAAGAAGCGGCTGATGACCCGAGCTTATTGCGATATATTGTAGGCACCGAAGTGCCACCACCTGGTGGTGCTAGGGCGGATGAAACTGATGTTGAAATTGTAGCAACTCGGCCAGAACATGCTGAAACTACCATTTCAAAACATCAACAAGCATTTGCTGCGCTCGATCTTGATCAAGTTTGGGATAAAGTAATTGGTTTAGTAGTGCAGCCTGGGCTTGAGTTTGCGCCAGACCATGTCTTTCCTTTTAATATGCATGCGCCCGATAAATTATCTGTTGTGCTTGAAGGGCATGACCAGCTTTGTTATGAAGCGCATTCAACAGACTATCAAAATGCTGAAGTATATAAAGAGATTGCCACCCGCCACTTTGCCATTCAAAAAGTTGGTCCCGCTTTAACATTTGCGTATCGGCAGGCGGTTTATGCACTTGAAGCGATCGAAAAATGGCTTGGCGTTGCCGACCCGTCAAATTTGACGGATGTTTTAGAAAAATTAATGATCAATAACCCAGACTATTGGAACAAGCATTATACAGGTAATGAAAAGCAGCTAAAACTATTACGCCATTTTGGCTATGCGGACCGTATTCGTTACTATTGGGCAACTGATGACGCGCAAAAAGCTGTGGCAAAATTAATGTCAAATTTAACCATTGAACAACCGATTCAACCTTTGTTGGAACAATATTTTGATACTCAGACGATTAAACTGGCTGAAAAATTACAAGAAACGGGTATGGCCTGGGCACAATCATTTGCTATTGCAGAAGTGCAAAAAGCATTATTGCCTTATTTT
>JABSRY010000127.1 GCA_013214985.1 Hyphomicrobiales bacterium | reverse complement strand
CGAGGCCGCGGCTGCGGCCACGGCGGTACCGGCCCGCGCTACAACTAACAGCCCCGCGGCCAATACATTAAGCCCATCGGTTGCAAAGCTTGCTGCCGAAAGTGGTGTTAGTGCACAAAATGTTGCTGCAACTGGCCCTAAAGGCAATGTAACAAAAGGCGATATGTTGGGCGCGATAGCGAACCCACCTGCTGCACCTGCGCCTGTCGTAGCCGTTGCACCGCGCGACCTTGGCCCACGTGAAGAGCGTGTTAAAATGACCCGTTTGCGTAAAACAATCGCTAACCGCTTAAAAGAAGTGCAAAACACAGCAGCAATGCTAACCACTTTTAACGAAGTCGACATGACCGCAGTTATGGCTATGCGTACGCAATATAAAGAATTGTTCCTTAAAAAACATGGTACAAAATTGGGCTTTATGAGCTTTTTCGTTAAAGCAGTTACATCCGCTCTAAAAGACATTCCGGCTGTTAATGCCGAAATAGATGGCGGCGATATTATTTATAAAAACTACTATAATGTTGCCGTTGCCGTCGGTACCGATAAAGGCCTATTTGTGCCTGTATTGCGCGATTGTGATCAACTTTCATTTGCAGGTGTCGAAAGTGCGATTGTTAATTATGCCAAAGCCGCACGTGATGGTAAATTAAGCATGGATGATATGCAGGGCGGTACATTTACCATCACTAATGGTGGTGTTTATGGCTCGTTAATGAGCACACCTATTTTGAATGCGCCACAATCGGGCATTTTGGGCATGCATAAAATTCAAGAACGCCCAATGGTAGTGGATGGCAAAATTGAAATTCGCCCGATGATGTATCTTGCACTTTCTTACGATCATAGAATAGTGGATGGCAAAGAAGCCGTTACTTTCCTAGTGCGGGTTAAAGAAGCGTTAGAAGACCCACAACGCTTGGTATTAGACCTGTAAAATAAGATTAAGAAGGAAAGTGAAAATCGCTTTCCTTTTATCAGACTCATTAGGTTTTATGTGACGGCAAAGCTGCACAAAGTGAATAGAAGGATATTAAAATGTTGGATTTTGATGTAATCGTAATTGGTACGGGCCCTGGTGGTTATGTTGGCGCAATTCGCGCTGCTCAATTAGGTCTAAAAGTGGCGGTAATCGAAAAACGCCCAAGCCATGGTGGTACTTGCTTAAATGTTGGTTGTATCCCATCAAAGGCTTTACTGCATGCCTCAGAAATGTTTGAAGAAGCCGAGCATAATTTCTCGAAACTAGGCATAGATGTCAATACACCTCAGCTCAATTTAACAAATATGATGGGTCACAAACAATCGGTTATTGATGGCAATACTGCTGGTATCGATTATTTGTTTAAGAAAAATAAAATAACCTCTTATACAGGCCTTGGTAAAGTTGTTGCTGCAGGTAAAGTATCTGTAATTGCAGAAGATGGCAGCGTAACAGAGCTTACTACAAAAAACATTATCATTGCAACAGGCAGTGAAGTTATGCCTTTGCCAGGCGTTAATATTGATGAAGATAAAATTGTTTCATCTACTGGTGCGTTAGAGCTTAAACAAGTACCAAAAAAATTGGTAGTGGTTGGCGCAGGCGTTATTGGCCTAGAGCTCGGTAGTGTTTGGAGCCGCTTGGGTGCAGAGGTTACAGTTGTCGAATATTTAGACCGTATTTTACCAGGTATGGACGGCGAAGTGGCTAAAAACTTTACCCGCATGCTCAAAAAACAAGGCTTCAAGTTCAAGTTAGGCAAAAAAGTTATTGGCACAGAAATTACACAAACGGGTGTTAATGTTTCTATCGAACCCGCAAAAGGCGGCGATGTCGAAACCCTTGAAGCAGATATTGTGTTGGTTGCCATTGGCCGCCGTGCCTATACAGAAGGCCTTGGCCTTAGCGAAGCTGGCGTTAAGTTAGATGATCGCGGCCGCGTGGAAATTGATGCCCATTACAGAACCAATGTTGAAGGCATTTATGCCATTGGCGATGTTGTTGTTGGCCCAATGCTTGCTCATAAAGCAGAAGAAGAAGGCGTCGCACTAGCCGAAATATTGGTTGGTCAAGCAGGCCACGTAAATTATGACATTATCCCAGGTGTGGTTTACACAATGCCCGAAATAGCAACCGTTGGCAAAACCGAAGAGCAATGTAAAGCCGAAGGCATCGAATATAATGTCGGTAAGTTTAACTTCTCGGCCAATGGTCGCGCTAAAGCCATGCTTAAATCAGAAGGCTTTGTTAAATTCATAGCAGATAAGAAAACCGATAAGGTTTTAGGCTGTCATATTGTTGGCGCTAGCGCTGGCGAAATGATTCATGAAGTGGTCATTCTAATGGAATTTGGTGGATCGTCAGAAGATCTAGCCCGTTCTTGTCATGCCCATCCAACGATGTCAGAAGCGGTAAAAGAAGCCGCAATGGCCATAGAAAATCGCCAAATTCATGCCTAGAATTCGGAAGATAAATAACTGATTTTAAGCTCGAACTCATTCGGTTCGGGCTTTTTTATATTTGTAAATATTTTAATGCTTTAATATTTGGAGCACTGGCCAAATTCGGCACGGTCAATAATTTTGCCCAAACCAATAAATCTACACATTTAGCAATTTCTTCCCAATTGGGCGGTAGATCTTTATGGGTTATATAATAACTATCGCAAAGGTTTTTCATAAAAGTAGTGCTGGCCGAATAAGGCGGCCTCGTAAATTTGGTAAAGTCAAATACGGGGTGGCCACTCATGCAATTTTGCCAGTTTAATATGTTCGATATATGGCCGTCTTTATGGTAGATGTTTTCACCGATCAATTCACTATGAATTAAACAACGATGATGCGGCCAATCATCGAGTTTAACAATGGTTTCGCCAAATTTTTAAATGGTTTTACTGGCTTGATTTCTAGAAACATAACCAAGCTCGACTGCAAGGTTTAATCTAGTGGTAAATAGCCCGTTTAAATTCTCAATAGATAAATCATACTCTTGGGTAATTTTAAGATCAGTTGAAAATTTACCAGCTTTATTTAATTTTTGACTATGCAATAAAGCCAGATATTCACCCATTTCATAACCCAATTGCGCTTGGTCGGCTTGAGTTATATGGTCAAGCATCAATAAATCATTGCCTTGCCTATATTCCAAAAATGCAAAATATTGGTGATTATTGTGCCGATGAACCGCGTTAATAAACCGTGCCATTGGCATTTTTTGCCAAAGCTTTTGCGATATAGCATATTGAAATTGCAATAGGTTAGCGTCTAGTGATATGTGCAATAAAAGTTGAGTATTGCCTATTTTTAAAATATACGCTTCAAGCATGCCTGAAGATTTTACCTGCGTATAATTGCGATAACTCTCTTCAAATACCTTCATACACATTTGTTGAATTGTTACTTGCGACGTCATAAAGGCAACTTATTTAAAATGATTTGGTAATACCGATATTAATAGCAGGGCCCGATTTGTCAAACCGATTTATAGTGCTGTTATAATTACTATAAGATACACCCAGTTGCGGCGCAAAACCCCAAAGGTTTAAATCACGCTTGGTAAGTTTAGCGCTTATGTTAAAGTCTTGAATATCCTCAAGGTTTTTGTGTCTTAATGCTAAGTTTGTTTCAGAATAAACGGTTATACCATGTACTAGATCTTTATAATATCCAAACCCACCACTTATTTCTGTAAAGCCATTATTAGGGTGGTTAAATTTACCTTTTTGTGCACCCAATTTAACGCTAACAAAGCTCGTATTGTCTAACGAATATCGTAAATTATTTTGAGATTTAACCGTGTAACCCGTTAAATCAGCATCATTATAATTGTCAGTTTTTGTAATGCTTAAATAACCCGTCGCCACAAGTTTAGGGTTAATTATATAGGTTATCTCACCCGATAATGCCAAATTGCGCTTTTCTAACTTTTGACGAGACAATATATAGGATGCACTGGCATCAAATACCAATTTTACCTGCTTATTTATGTTTAATGTAGGCCCCGTATTGGCGGTTAATATTAGCAAACTGGGCACGGTATGCGGGTATTTTATAATTTGGCTTGTAGCCTTAACTGTCCAACTGCTATTTTGGTCCAATTTAAAACCATAACCAGCAGCAGCAGTTACATCTAAAACAAAACCATTTTGTGCCTTTTGGTCTGGCGTGGTAACAATTCCTACATCACAATCTTGCCCCAGTAGGGTTGCGAAAGTTGTGCGCCAACCATTAACCGCTTCAGGCGTTGCACCAAAATCATCGCAATAATAAATGTCTTTAACAACGCCGCCATTAAAGTTAGCTTTGGGCGAGTAAGATCCTGTTATGTTAAAAAACCAATTCTTTTTATGCGCCATTTTTTGTAAATAGGCATCGACTAACCGTTGGGATTCGTCATCCTTAACCGCCGCACGTAATATTAAAAAATGGTGCTTTGCGCCAACTTTATTAGATGTGCTAAATAGCATTTGAGCGAGCTTAAACCGCGCTAAAGCATTTTCGGGCTGTTTAGATAATATATCTCGCAAAAGTTTAATTGCTTGCGGCTTTTTATCCGATAAAAATAATGCATCCGCTAAAAGCAGCTGCGCGCTCACAATATTAACATTTTGGTTAAAAGGCTTAAATATAATTGCAGATATGGCTTTGTCGGCCTGTTTATTTTCAATTAGATATTTTGCTAACTTTAAGCGGTCAGCTTCGCTCATATTGTTTAAATTGACAGTGGCTTGTTTTTGCTCTTCCGCATATAGCGTAGAGGCAGGTAATACGGCCAAACTAAACAAAATTAAAAATGTAAATTGTTTTAGATATTTCATTTATAAACTCGTAACTATATAAAACATAAATTCAAAAATACTATATACCAGTGTTTATACCGACCATAAAGTTAAATTAAGAATAATAGATTATAATTGTTTTTAGTTATTTTTGTCTAAATTTATTGGTTTATATAATAAGCGCATATTTTCATCAATTATCTTGACTCGATAATCTAAAGAGACTATTCAAAACCCTATTCAT
Source organism: Hyphomicrobiales bacterium (assembly GCA_013214985.1). GTDB lineage: Bacteria > Pseudomonadota > Alphaproteobacteria > Rhizobiales > OSC116 > OCS116. The sequence continues at coordinate 1,893 of JABSRY010000127.1, read as the reverse complement.
AAGAGTCTAAACTCTAAACGGTCATATACAGGGTGCAAAAGCATCGGGAGATATGAAAGTTAACATCCAACAGCGAGTTTCGCCCTTGGATGCTAAAGTTTTTGGTTTATTTTTGTTGATTTAAGAAAGATTATTTATGTTCGAAAGCTTATCAGACCGATTAGGTGGTATATTTGACAAGATTACAGGGCGCGGCGCGCTTAATGAATCTGATGTCAATGCCGCCATGCGCGAAATTAGACGCGCACTGATTGAAGCTGATGTGGCTTTAGATGTTGTAAAAGCATTTATTGCTACAGTTAAAGAACAAGCCATTGGTGCTGCGGTTGTTAAGTCGGTTAAGCCAGGGCAAATGGTCGTAAAAATAGTGCATGACGAGCTGGTCAAAATGCTAGGTGATGAGGCTGTTCCGCTTAATTTAAATGCGGTGCCCCCAGTTGGTATTCTAATGGTAGGCTTGCAAGGTTCTGGTAAAACAACCATGACTGCAAAACTTGCAAAACGTTTAACCGAGCGCGATCGTAAAAAAGTCCTTATGGCGTCCTTAGACGTATATCGCCCAGCGGCGCAAGAGCAATTGGCTATTTTGGGCAAATCTATTAACGTAGATACATTGCCAATTGTTGAGGGTGAAAAACCTCTAACCATTGCAAAACGTGCCAAAATTGCCGCAAAGCTTGGTGGCTATGATGTGCTGATGATCGATACGGCAGGACGCTTGCATATTGATAATGAATTAATGGCCGAAGTGGTTGGCATACGCGATATTATCGAACCGCAAGAAGTTCTACTGGTTGCCGATAGTTTAACAGGTCAAGACGCGGTTAATGTAGCGCGCTCGTTTAACGACCAAGTTGGCGCAACAGGTATTGCCCTAACGCGTATTGATGGCGATGGTCGCGGCGGTGCAGCACTTTCTATGCGCGCTGTTACAGGTTGCCCTATTAAGTTTTTAGGCACAGGCGAAAAACCCGAAGATTTAGATGTATTTGACCCTAAACGGGTTGCAGGCCGCATTTTAGGCATGGGCGATATTGTTGCATTGGTCGAAAAAGCCGCCGATGCAATTGACGCCGAAAAAGCCGAAGCAATGGCTAAGAAAATGCGCAAAGGCCAGTTCGACTTGAACGACCTTTCCGATCAGCTAAAACAAATGGAAAAAATGGGCGGCATGGGCGGCGTAATGGGCTTATTACCTGGTATGGGTAAAATGAAAAAGCAAATTGCTAACGCTAATATCGATGATGATCTGTTCAAATATCAAATGGCTATCATTTCTTCGATGACAAAGCGTGAACGTAAAAGCCCTAAATTACTAAATGCATCACGTAAAAAACGTATTGCAAAGGGCTGTGGCCGTGGTGTTCCCGAAATTAACAAGTTGCTTAAAATGCACCGCCAAATGGCAGATATGATGAAAAAAATGGCAAAAGGCGGCCGTGGTGGCATGTTATCAAACATGTTTGGCGGCGGCATGCCAGATGTAAACGCATCGGCTCTAGCTGGGCAAATGCCCGATGTTAACGCATTAGAAGAAATGCAAAAGCAATTGGGCAGTGCGCCTTCTGGCTTGGGCGGCTTACCTGGTTTAGGTGGCAATAATTTAGGCGGTTTGCCAGGTCTTGGTGGCTTGCCTAGTGGTAAAAAGAAGTAATTGAGTAGTAATACTCAAACAAATTAGAAGTAAAATTCTAATCAATTTTAAAGAGCGCTTTGCGCTAACAATGGAAAGAAATTAAAATGGCAGTTAAAATTCGTTTGGCCCGTGGTGGTTCTAAAAAGCGTCCTTATTACCGTATCGTTGTTGCAGACGAACGCGCACCGCGTGATGGTCGTTACATCGAAAAAGTGGGTTCATACAACCCAGCGCTTGCAAAAGACGATGAAACCCGC
>JABSRY010000126.1:4561-6913 GCA_013214985.1 Hyphomicrobiales bacterium | reverse complement strand
ATGCATCGGTTTTTCCTGCTTATGGGTTTAGCGGTGGTGATGTGGATGTGGCGATTGACAATGCCAAACATAAATTAGAAGAACGCATGTTAATAGGGGGGCAAGAGCATTTTTATTTAGAAGGCCAAGTTGCGATGGCCATACCCAAAGATGAAGCAGAAATGCTGGTATATTCATCTACTCAGCATCCTTCTGAAATTCAACATACTGTTGCGAAAATGCTTGGTTATCAAGACGCGCAAATAGTGTGCGAATGCCGCCGAATGGGTGGTGCATTTGGTGGTAAAGAATCACAAGCAGCGCAATGGGCTGCTATTGCTGCACTTGCGGCATATGTTACCAAAAAACCCGCGAAGATGCGGCTAGACCGTGACGACGATATGATAATGACTGGTAAACGGCATGATTTTGATTGTCAGTGGCGTGTTGGGTTTGATGATGAAGGTGTGCTTGACGGGGTGCGGGTGAATTATGACAGCAGATGCGGTATTTCGGCTGATTTATCATTGGGGGTGAATGACCGATCATTGTTTCATAGCGACAATGCTTATTTTTACCCAGAATTTGACTTAATGTCCCATCGGGTGAAAACTAATACGGTGTCTAACACTGCATTTAGGGGCTTTGGTGGGCCGCAAGGCGTGCTATTTGCCGAACGTATGATGGATGCGATTGCCATTAACCGCGATAAAGACCCCTTAGATGTGAGAAAGGCCAACTTTTACCGTGAAGGTAAATTAGTTACCCCATATGGTATGACTGTTGAAGATAATATTATTGCAGAATTGGTAGAAGAATTAGAGACAAGTAGCGATTACCGAAACCGTCGAAAAGAAGTTGCAGCATTTAATGCCAAGAATAAATATTTGAAAAAGGGCATATCTTTAACGCCAGTAAAATTTGGCATTGCTTTTACCTTAAAGCATTTAAATCAAGCGGGTGCTTTGGTACATGTTTATGCCGATGGATCGGTGCAAATAAACCATGGTGGCACCGAAATGGGGCAGGGACTTTATACCAAGGTAGCGCAAGTGGTGGCAGAAGAATTTGGGATTGACTTAAGCCGTGTAAGAATTACCGCGACAACAACCGACAAAGTACCAAATGCAACACCAACAGCGGCCTCTAGCGGCAGCGATTTAAACGGTAAGGCTGCCCAGAATGCCGTTATAAAAATAAAAACGCGAATGGCAAAGTTGGCAGCAGAAAGCCAAAATGTAAATATAGATGACGTGGTTTTTGCCAATAATAAAGTGACTTGTGGCGACAAAGAAATTGACTTTGCTGACCTTGCTAAACTTGCATTTTTAGAAAGAGTGCAACTTTCGGCAACTGGTTTTTATGCCTCACCCAAAATTACATGGGATAGAGCCAATAAAACTGGTCGCCCGTTTTTGTATTTTTCATATGGCGCATCATGCAGTGAGGTATTAATAGACACCCTAACAGGTGAAATGAAAATTACACGTGTTGATATATTGCACGATGTTGGTAAATCGTTAAACCCAGACATAGATTTAGGACAAGTAGAAGGCGGGTTTGTGCAAGGCATGGGCTGGCTAACCACAGAAGAATTGGTTTATGATGATAAAGGTAGGTTGGCAACACATGCGCCATCTACTTATAAAATTCCGACTGCATTTGATATACCTGAAGACTTTAGGGTAAATTTGCGGCCATCAATGGGTAATATGGAAGACACTATTTATAAATCTAAAGCGGTGGGAGAACCACCTGTCATGTTAGGAATTTCTGTTTATTGTGCAATATTTGATGCAATTGCGAGTATGAAAAAAGGCAAAATACCCGATCTTGCTGCGCCAGCAACACCAGAGGCAATCTTAAACGCAATTGATAGTTTATAGACGAATATATGCAAATTTGGACGAATATTCATAAGTTTTTAGCCAATGACCAAGTTTGTGCAATGATTTCGGTTATTGATATAGCAGGATCGACCCCGCGCGAAATTGGTGCGGCGATTATTATTGATATGAATGGTAAATTTTATGGCTCCATTGGCGGTGGAAATTTAGAGAATGACTGCATAAAAACGGCCTTGCTTATGATGCAAGAGAGCGGTGGAAAAATAAGACGAGAGAAACACTTGTTAGGCCCAGACATGGGGCAATGTTGTGGCGGCGCAGTGACAACGCTGATTGAGATATTTGAACCAAAATATTTAGATGATGTGGTAGCATTTGCTGCGCGAGAAAAACAAGGGCATTTTGTAGTTTGCGCTATGATTAACGACCAAACATTAACCCGAGAGATATTGGACATTGAGCCAGAAAAACTTGGTATAGTTAGCCAAGATCTGATCATTGAGCAATATGGTTTGAATAAAACGCC
>JABSRY010000126.1:0-4551 GCA_013214985.1 Hyphomicrobiales bacterium | reverse complement strand
CAATATATATATTTGGAGCAGGGCATGTTGGCAAAGCATTGATGTTACAGCTTGCGGCATTACCGTTTGAAATAACTTGGGTGGACAGCCGTGCGAATGAGTTCCCTAAAGCGGTGCCAGAAAATTTTACGATGGTTTGTCACCCGCAACCGCATGAACTTTTAATGAACGCACCCGATGCGGCATATATTTTAATTTTGACCCATGATCATGAGGTTGATTTTGAAATTGTATCTACCGCATTGGCAATGGCGCGTTTTGCATATATTGGTATGATTGGCTCAAAAACTAAAAAGGCTCGATTTAAATCGCGGTTTAAAAAACTGGGTTTAAGCGACGTAAAAATCAGTGCGATGCATTGCCCGATTGGGATTTCTGGAATTAGCTCGAAAAAGCCTGTTGCGATTGCCGTGTCAGTTGTCGCAGATTTATTAACCAGAATTGAAATTTAGCAATTAAGATATGCCTATAAGCTTAAGAGTTATGTAGACATCTACCTGCAATATAAGTCGCCTTAATAGCCCGATCATCACCGAGAATAGCCAGTGCAAATAATGCATCTTCTAAACTTTCGGAAAGTTGTTGCCGTGCAGCTAACACAGGTGTTGCTTCGGGGTCTATAATGATAAAATCGGCCCAATTTTTTACTTTGATTGAACCAATTTCATTTTCTAGACCTAGCTGTTTTGCATTGCCCAAAGTTGCCATATAAAACCCCTGATAAGCACTTAAGCTAACATTGTTATAGGATGCGATTTTAAACGCCTCGCCAATGGTGTGCAGCATAGAATAATTTGTGCCGCCGCCAATATCACTTGCTAGACTAACATCGACAGGGTTTGACGCATTTTTTAAATATTCAATGTTTAACAGCCCCGAACCTAAAAACATATTGGAGGTTGGGCAATGGACAACTTTAGAGTGCGATGCACTTAATGCTTGGCATTCGCGTTCGCTTAAATGTATGCCGTGGCCAAAAAAACTATTTTTCCCTAAAATTCCGAAATGATCATATACATCCGTGTAATCTTTAGCTTTTGGAAACAGATCTTTGACCATGTTAATTTCTTCTAAACTTTCGGACAGGTGGGTTTGAAGATAGCAGCTTGGGTTGTTTTTATATAATTGCCCAGACAGTTTTAACTGAGCATCGCTTGAAGTGATTGCAAAGCGCGGCGTGATGGCATAGCGTTGCCGACCTTTGCCATGCCATTTGTCAATTAACGATTGGCTATCTAACGCGCCTTGTTCTGGGTCATCTAAAATATTTTCGGGTGCATTGCGGTCCATCATTGTTTTGCCCGTGATGAAGGCCATATTACGTTTATCGGTTGCTTCAAACAAACAATTGGCAGCTTGTTTATGAACCGATGAAAATGCCATTGCGCTTGTAGTGCCATGTGCCAATAAAAAGTCTAAAAACAACTCTGCTGCTTGGCTTGCATGGTCTATATCACCGTATAATGCTTCTTCTTTAAAGGTGAAACGGTTTAGCCAATCCATCAGGTTCTTAGCGGGTGCCGCGAGCATGCGATATTGTGGATAATGAAGGTGGGTATCGATAAAGCCCGCCATCAGATATTTTTTACCAAAATTGGTGGACGGCACTTGTTTATATTTATTGGGAAGATTTGCTTTATCGCCAACCCAAGTGATTTTGCCTTTATCATCGATTATCAAAGCACCTGTTTTATAGTCAGTTAGGGCTTTATCACCCACTTGGCTTGGGTCATCTTTAAAACAAATAATATGGGCGTATATAAGCTGAAATTTCTGTATGTTCATCACTTAATTTGATCCTCTAATCTAAACATGAAAATACGGCAAATATTTTGCAGTGCGGTTTCAAATTCACGGTCAATATCGTTAGTCACCCGAAGTGCGAAACTTGCCAATATTTGAGTTTTATCTGCACCTTTAACTGCAAAAATAAATGGAAATTCAAATTTATCTTTATAAGTTTGGTTAAGTTGAGTGAATGAAGCAAGTTCGTCCTTAGTTAGACTATCAAGCCCCGCGCCCTGTTGTTCTGATTTGCTATCTTGCGTAAGTTTTGCCTTACCCGCTAGATCTGGGTGGGCGCGAATAAGGGTCAGCTGATCGGCTTTATCTGCATGATTAAGTGCTTGTTGAAAGGCGTTGATCATCGCAGCTCTATCGGTGAACGGACGGGAGTTTGCCGCGGCCTCAGCAACCCAAGGCGAATGTTCGGCTATGTCGGCAAAAGTCTTTATGAATTCGCCCAAACTAAGCGTATTTACTTGAATTATTGAAAGTGACATTAGAGAATCAATTCTGTTATTTTTGTGAGGCAAGCCAATTATCGAGCTGTTGGCGCTCTTCGGCCGACATGTTTGTTTCATTCCCTAGCGGCATGTAATCGGACTGAATGGCGAATTTAACAATAAGTTCGTTATATTTTTTAATTTGATCTAAGTTATCAAGTTTTATGCCTTTTGGGGCTTCTTCAAAACTTTCGTTGCTTGGTGTGTCTGAATGGCAAGCGGCGCAATGTGTTTTAACCATATCCACGATTTTAACATCGCTTAGCACGGTTTGACCGTTTACAATACGCGGTGGTGCAGGCATGGTCATATACATGGCAACACCAAGCGCGATGATTATGGCAGGGAAAGTCCACGCGTAGCCCTTTAACGGGTCGCCTACTTCATGTTTAATAATTAGATGACGCAAGCTAGCGCCGCCAATGATAATGAGACCAACCAACAGCCATGCATTTGGATGGCTAGTAATAATTGGATAATGACCACTCACCATCATCACCAAGACGGGTAAAGTCAGATAAGTATTGTGGATACTACGTTGTTTACCAATAACACCGTATTTTGGGTCAGGTTTTTCGCCTTTCAGCAAAGACGCCACAATTTTCTTTTGATTGGGAACGATGATGCCAAATACATTAGAGGCCATAATTGTGCCAATGAATGCGCCAACATGAATGAGCGCTGCCCGAGCAGAAAACACATGGGTGTAAAAATAAGATGCGCCCAATATAAGTAAGAATACCATGCCCATTAATAAGGGTGTATTTTTACCAATGCCCGATTTACAAAGCCAATCATAAACAAACCAACCAATTGTTAGGCTCAAAATTGAATAAACGATGGCAACAGTGGGTGCAATATCGAGCACATTGGGATCGATCATCCAGACATCGGCATTCCAATAAAACTGAACGATCATTAACATGATGCCAGTAACAAAAGTTAGGTAAGCTTCCCATTTGTACCAAATCAGGTCGTCTGGCAATTCATCTGGCGCGACTAGGTATTTTTCGACATGATAGAAACCGCCGCCATGCACTTCCCATGCCGTACCAAAAACACCTTTTTTCATTTGTTCTCGACGTTTTAGCGAAAAATCAAGTGCAACAAAATAAAATGAAGTGCCTATCCAACCAATGCCGACGATAAGATGTGCCCAGCGAATTAACAGATTTAACCAATCCATGATAAAAGGTGACATATATTCCTCCAATTAAGATGCGTTTAACATGCTGCGTCTCATGCCATGTAATATGGGTTCAGTATAACCAGAAGGTTGAACTAACCCATCAAAAATTAAAGCACAAGATGCTTTAAAGGCAATGGAATTATTAAAATCTGGTGACATATTTTTATAGGCGGCATCGCCAAAATTTTGTTGATCAACTTTAACTGCCATGTCTTTTAGAATTTTTAAAACCTCAACTTTTGAGCAAATATCATGATGTAGCCAATTGGCTATGTGTTGGCTCGAAATACGTAAAGTTGCACGGTCTTCCATTAGACCAATGTCGTTAAAATCGGGCACTTTTGAACAACCAATGCCTTGCTCGACCCACCTAACCACATAACCCAAAATGCTTTGTGCATTCAATTTTAAGTCGTTATCAATTTGGGTATGAGATAGGGCGGATGAACTGGTGATTGGTATATCGAGCAGGTTTTCTATTTTAGGAATATTGCCCGCAATTTGAGTTTGGATATCTGCTACATTATACTGATGATAATGTGTGGCATGTAGCGTTGCTGCCGTGGGCGAGGGCACCCATGCAGTGGTGGCACCAGCTTTTAAATGTCCAACTTTTTGTACCATCATTGCTGCCATTTCGTCTGGCATTGCCCACATGCCTTTGCCTATTTGCGCGCGGCCACTTAAACCACAAGCCAGACCAATATCAACATTTCTGTTTTCATAAGCGGCGATCCAGGCAGAACCTTTCATTTCGCCTTTGCGGATCATTGGCCCTGCTTCCATTGAGGTATGAATTTCATCACCGGTGCGGTCTAAAAATCCCGTGTTAATAAACACCACTCGTTCACGTGCGGCGTGAATACATTGCTTAAGATTAACCGTAGTACGACGTTCTTCATCCATAATGCCCATTTTAATGGTATGACGCTCAACCCCTAAAATATCCTCGACCGCATTAAACAGCTCATTGGCAAATGCAACTTCCTCAGGACCGTGCATTTTAGGTTTAACAATATAGATTGAACCGGTGGTAGTATTGCGATATTGACCATTGCCCTTAACATCATGCAAAGA
>JABSRY010000125.1 GCA_013214985.1 Hyphomicrobiales bacterium | reverse complement strand
CAACATTAAATACTGATTTGATATTTGTTTGAAGTAAATTATCAAAAACGTCTTCAGGAAAACTCTCTAACTTTTCTCGATATTGCATACCTGCATTATTTACTAAGATATCTATTGCACCAACTTCTAATTCTATCTTTGCAATCTGTTGCTTGACTGCTAAATAATCAGTGACATCGAAGCATGCCTCAAAAACCGTAGCACCTTTGTCTCTTAAACATTTTGCAGCATCAGCAAGTTTTATTTTATCACGCCCATTAATAATTATCTTAGCTCCCGCATTTGCTAACCCATGCGCAAGCGCATAACCGATACCTTGAGATGAACCTGTAATCAATGCATGTCTTCCAGAGAGATTAAATAAATTTTTTTCCATAGATTTTTTCCACTATTTGCTTAAAAATAACTAGCCCACTGCGCCCAGAAAGGTTTTAAACTCAGGGGTTTTAGGCGAAGAAAATATTTCATCTGGGTTGCCTGTCTCTGTTATCCTACCATTATGTAGAAAGATCACCCGATCCGACACTTTTTTAGCGAATGCCATTTCATGTGTAACCACTACCATAGCCATTCCTGATTTTGCTAATTTTTCCATTACGTCAAGAACTTCTCCAGTTAGCTCAGGGTCAAGCGCAGAAGTTACCTCATCAAAAAGCATTACTTTGGGTTTCATCGCCAATGAACGAGCGATAGCAACTCTTTGTTGCTGACCTCCTGATAATTGGCTGGGATAGGCATCAATTTTTTCTAAAAGCCCAACTTGACCTAGAACCTCTTTTGCTAATGTTAATGCATCGCTTTTGCTTACTTTGCGAACCAACCTTGGCGCTAAAGCAATATTTGCAGCCACGGTCAAATGTGGAAACAAATTATATTGTTGAAATACAATTCCTACATCATTGCGTAATAGTCTTAATTTCGAAGATTCATAGTCCATTTTGTGCCCTGCGACGGTTATATCTCCTGTATTGACTCGCTCTAAACCATTTAAGCAACGTAAAAGGGTAGATTTGCCTGATCCACTACGCCCTAAAAGAACTAGAGATTCACCGGCTTCTAATTCAAAACTAATATTATACAGTACTTCAAGGTTACCAAAACTTTTTGATAGATTATTAATTTTAATGATCGACATTTAATTTATTCTCCAATTTTCTACTAATCAGTGACAGAGGATAGCAGGTAGCAAAATAAATTAAACTCGCCACTGCTAAAACTTTCATCGGCTCAAATGTTGCATTATTCATATTTGTTGAGGCACGCATCAATTCGGTTACTCCAATAATACTAGTTAGTGATGTATTTTTTATTATCTGCACAAAAAACCCGATTGTTGGAGGGAGTGCAATTTTGCTTGCCTGTGGTAATATTACATATCGTAACTGTTGCCATGGCGTTAGAGCTAGCGAATCTGCTGCTTCAGTCTGTTGTTCGGGTACAGCTTCAATACATCCTCGCCAAATTTCACCAAGAAACGCAGATGCCCAAAAAGTAAGGGCAATTGATCCTGCTACTAATACAGGTAGCCGAAAGCCAATGAGGCTTAACCCAAAAAATATCAAAAATAACTGCATCAGTAATGGAGTGCTTTGAAATATTTGAATATATAATCCAGAGATAGCCCGTAGTAATCTTGAACGGGAGCATCTTGCTAAGGCAATGAAAAACCCAACACTTCCTCCTAATACAAATGTTAAAATTGAAAGGTATAAGGTCCATTGCGTAGCTTGTAGCATGTACCAAATTTCGTTTAAGCCAAATGAGCGCATAAATTTCTCCTTAAGATCGGTTAGTTGTTTTATGCAGCCATGGAAGTGCAAATCTGGCGGCAAGCTTAAAAATAATTCGAAAGGCAATGGCTAAAGCAAAATAGATTGCGGTAACTATGAAATAAGATTCAAAGGCTCGAAAAGTCTCGGACTGAATTCGTCCTGCTGACAAAGTTAATTCCTGAACAGAAATCGTAGAAATAACACTGGTTCCTAGCATATGTAATATAAATTGACTGGATAAGGCAGGATAAACCTTGGCGATTGCGGGAGGTAGGCTAATGCGTGAAAAAATTTGAAACGGTGTGAGAGCAAGACCTTGCGCGGCTTCAATTTGAGATTTTGGTATAGCCTCAAGCCCTGCTCTTATTATCTCGGTCGAATAAGCTCCAAGATTAATTGACAGCGCTATTATTGCCAAATAATAAGGCGATGGACGTATATTAAATCCCAATAAAGCAACAAATTGTGGTAGGCCGAATGCAAACATAAAAAGCTGCACTAAAAAAGGCGTGTTTCGAATGAATTCTACATAACAGGCCACCACAAATTTAGCTTTTTTTGACCCCTCTATTCTAATACGAGCGCAAATAATACCGATTAAAAAACCCAAAAAGGTAGACAATAATGCTACCTGAATAGTCATAGTAACCCCATCTATGATAAGATCCATTCGTTTAAAAACTGGACCAAACTGAAATACTATATCCATATTCTACCCTGTAATATTTTCTGATTGAACTTTCATAAGCCAACCTTCAATTTCAATTAATGTTTTTTCAAACAATTCGAGAATTTCTTGAATATCAGCTAATTCTATAATCAAAGGTGGACAAAAACCAATAGTATCACCCATCGCACGAATGATAAGGTTATTTTTCATCGCACGTCGATCAAATTCAGCTCCAACTTGAAGTTTAGGATTAAATGGTAGTTTAGATTCAAGATCACTTACTAATTCAACTCCAAGCATTAAACCCTCACCTCTAACTTGACCTATAATAGTTGAACGTTTGGCAATTTTTTTAAGTCCATCTTTTAGAGCTTTACCCATTTTTTGCACATGATCAACTACATTCATCTCTTCATAAATTGCAAGAGTTTCAAGCACGATTGCAGCTCCAACAGGATGACCAGAATTTGTAAATCCATGTCCAAATAAACTACCGTCATTATTAATTTTTTTTAAGCTATTATAAATTTCATCCGAAATAAGAACAGCAGAAATAGGAAAATATGAAGATGATAATCCTTTTGCAAGGGCAATCATATCAGGCTCCATTCCAACAAGTTCACAGCCAAACATTTTTCCTGTTCGTCCAAAACCGCAAACAATTTCATCATCTAAACATAAAATATCATATTTCATCAATATTTTATGGATTTCATCAAAATATCCCTTAGGTGGAACGACAATACCTCCACCAGCATTAATTGGTTCTGCTGCGAAAGCTGCTATAGTATTTGGATCTTCTGCCAAAATTAAATTTTCTAGCTCTTTTGCAAGCCGTATAACAAATTCACTTTCAGTTTCATCAACTTTAGCATTGCGATAAAAATCGGGACAAGTTGTGTGTAAAAACCCTGGTAGAGGAAGCCCAAATTCACGTTGCATACGGGGTAGACCGCACATTGAAGCCGCAACTATAGTCGAGCCATGGAATGCCCTCTCTCTAGTTATTATCTTTCGCTTATTTGGCTGACCTTTACTTGCAAAATGCATCCAAGATAACTTTACCATGGTTTCTATAGCTTCTGAACCTGACGTAGCAAAATAAACTTTTGCATTTTTTATTGGTGACATTGAAGCAAGTTTTTCTGCTAAATTGCCCACAATTTCGGGCATTTTATGATTGAATGTGTGGTAAAATCCAAATTTTTTATACTGATCGGCTGCAACTTTCGCTAACCTTTCGTTTGAAAATCCCAGCGATGCACACCATAAACCCGCCATTGCATCAATTAGTTTGCGTCCACCTTTTTCAAACACATGGCAGTTTTCACCATGAGTAAATACCATAGCTCCTGTTGTTTCATGTAGGACAGGGTTGGTTTGTGAATGTAGATGAAATTTAATATCTTGCTGATTTACAGATAAATTATTTTGTTGGTTCATATTTAGCCTATAATATAAATATTTTTTGGTATCTAATTAAAATACCAACTATGTTTTATGTGTAATAGGCTGCGCAATACTTGCCTGCGCAACCTAAAAAAATTACAAAGTTCAAATTAGAACACAGGTAATTCAGGGAGATCTATCTGAAGCCATTTTTGATGGATTTGATTTAGTAATCCTGATTTTTTATTAAGAAATATCCAAGTATTCACCCAATCGCGAAGACGTGGATCTTCATGACGTGAGATAATAGCTGCATAAACAAAAAATGCTGGAAATTTTGCTTCTAGGTTTAATTTTGGATTCTTCTCATTTATGATTTTCATCACAGTGGTGCTGAATGATGTTGCATCAATTTGCCCTGTAACAAGCGCTTGAATAGTCGTTGCATCATCTTCATACCTGCGAATTTCAGCTCCTGCTGGAAGACTTCTTGAAACTATTTCATCTTGCAAGGTTCCACGAGTTAACCCAATAACTTTGCCAGCAGTATCGGCATAGCTTTTAATATTTTGTCCTTTAGATGCTATCAAAACCATAGGAAAAGCTGTGTAAGGAATAGACATTCCGACGGTAGCTGCCCTAGTTGGGTTAATTCCAACAGTTGCAATCACCAAATCAGCTTGGTTTGTTTCAAGTGTTGGAATTCTATTGGCACCAGTGATGATTTTTAGTTCAATATCTACCCCTAAATCTTTAGCAATAGCTTTGGCAATATCTATATCTAGTCCTTCAACATTATTATCGCCACCTATTTGACTATAAGGTGGGACATCGTTTTGAACCCCAATTGTAATTTTCCCAGCCGATAGGATACGGTCTAAAGAATTTGCCGCAGATGCAGCATTTGCCATCAACATTAAAGCCGTACCTACGGCTAAAACCTTAATTGTATTTTTTATTGATATTTTCATTCTTCCCTCCTTGTTATGTGACAAATTTATCACTACTAAAAATTCTAATTATCTTAATTATTTTACGGACCTTTCTTTGGATTGAGTTGATGATTTGATATTTTAAATGGTGTCTGACTAGTAAAACGATTCAAAACATTTTGAGCAAGGTGAGCACATTGATTATCAAAATTATTAAATGCAAGTGCGCCTGCAAAAGCAATAGAGCCAGTGCAAAAAACTGCGCCGCCAGCTATGGTTTCAAAAAAGGTCATTTCAGCACGAATAGCCGAATTATGTAAAACATCTGTTGCGGCATGTGCTAAAGTAATCTCCTCATTTACAATTTCATAGACATTTGAATGTCCCTCTGATCGGGCTAATATAAGTGCATGGGCTGGTGTGCCTAATTCATAATCTGCGGCATCTATTTCCATACCGGCAGCGCCGCCACCCATTAAACCAAAATCTCCGATAATATCACCTTCAATTCCATTAAAAATAAAGGCAACACGAGGATTATTGCTAGCTTCAAGTTTTCGATAGTAAGATGATGAATCAAAGCCTTGTGCGATAAATCCTACTCCAGTTAGCATTTGAGGCGTTATGCCATTTCGTCGCCATAGCCCACCATATTCACCATCTGAACTATGATAATATTCGCCAGGTTCGGCAGCCCACGCACGTAATCCATCTTCGGCTCGTCGCAGTTCTATTACACCTTTTGCCTCGGGGTGATAGGCACATTTCCAATAAAAACCATTACCCCCCATATACATCATACGCCCTCCTTTAGCTAAAAACACCTCAAGTGACTGCATCATTGCACCTGTATAATATTCAGGATGGCTACCCGTAATTAAGACATCATACCCATCAAGAGCCATTACACTATCATGCAGGCATTCATCAGTTATCAGGTCATAATCCATCCCAAGTCTTTCAAGCCAATCAATGTAGAATAGATCTGCGGTGAAATTCCATAACCTCCCATCAGGTCTTATTGTTGTCGACGGGCGTAAACGAGAAACATAGGCTACACCAGATCCGTCGCTATGTTTATCATAGGTCGATAAGCCAATTTCAGGATGATCGAATAAATACATGTCGATCATATCCATTTGAATTAACCTTCCTTGACTAACTTCCCAAATATCACGAGTGAGGCGAGCTTTTAAATTAGAATAAACTTGATATGTTGCAGTGCTTGCTAAAAAAGCAACCTTAGCCTTTGATTGAGTTTGTGATGGGGTTACAAAAAATGGCACATAAAATTTCAGCTCGCCTGCAATGAGTTTTAATGCATATACACCAGATGAAATATCTAAGGATGTTAGATTAAGTTTATGCTGAAATTTCCACCCACAATCATGAACATCATCGTCATGAAAATGTATTGCACCATACAGATGCGGTGCATTATGCCAATTCATCTCTTGACCATGCCAATTATAACCAGTCGAAGCTCTTGTCGGCATATTATAGATCACGCCGTCATTTTCTTGGGTAGAGATATCTTGTAAAGTCTCGGTTCCCATTTTAGCAGAAAAGTTCCACATTCCTAAGATATCAGGATCGGAGCAATTATTATTTACTGCAATCTGGTCAATTTCAACATCAGTTAGTGCCCGTGCAATAATATATGGACTATCAATTTTTCCATTAAAATGATCTCTAACCAAAAATGGAGCATGACGACCTAGCCTTCTTGCCGCATAACGGACAGCAGCAAAAGAGACACCATCGACTATTTTAAGCTTTATGTTTGCAGCATCTGCTTTTATGGTTAGCCTTTTTTGCACTGATTGAATATGCCCTTTAACGGGGTTTTGCACAATCTGTAGAGTGCCTGTATCTGAACAATATATTGCAGCGATATGATACCAATGACGCTCAAGCAAAGGCATATCTATTGCAACCGTAACTACTGAATTTCCATCACCGAGCACTGCTTCTAAACAATGATCAGAACGCAATCTCAATCCAATTCCAGTTTTATCATTTTCAGACCATGTACCCATAATAAATTGTGCTTTGCCAGATAATGTAGAAAAAACATAGGTCTGAATTGATAATCCCTTATCACAGTTTGCTTGAACCGGGGCATATCCCCAAGATCCTGGATCAATTGCTT
>JABSRY010000124.1:2712-6916 GCA_013214985.1 Hyphomicrobiales bacterium | reverse complement strand
GCATAACTTCGTAGCATGTATTTGCCATGTTCTCGTACATCTCCGCTCTTGATGGAACGATAGGCCATATAAGTCAAAAACCACCAACTTATAGCTTGCAAAATAAAGGCATAACAATCAATCGCCCGCCCAGAGATGGATATATGGCATTCATAAAATCGCCCGATGGAGTTTCAATTGAATTGCTGCAGCGTGGTGATCGCCAAGAACCCGCAGAACCTTGGGTTTCAATGCCCAATACAGGCAGTTGGTAATCATAAAAATTTGTTTAATACCATTTAAGCACCACATTGGCGCATTGCATAAATAAATGGTGGGCGATACTGGTTTCGAACCAGTGACCCCTACGATGTCGACGTAGTGCTCTACCGCTGAGCTAATCGCCCTCAACGTGTTAAGATATATAAAGTAAACAAAAAAAGAGGCAAGCTAAAAACCGTTATTTTAACAGTATTTATCTTGCCAAATAACATTTTATCCAATTTTACAAATTAGACATCAGCAAAAGCCAAATTACGATTTAAGTAATTTTTCAACTTCAGCAACTAAATCTTTAAGATGAAAGGGTTTAGACAATACTTTAGCATTGGATGGTATCTCGCCGCCATTGTTAAGTATCACTGCTGCAAAGCCAGTAATAAACATAATTTTAAGTTCTGGGTCATGTTCTGCTGCCAGGCGCGCAAGCTCTATGCCATCCATTTCAGGCATAACAATATCACTCAATAACAAACTAAATGGCTCCTCGCGCAATCGCTCATACGCCAAAGCCCCATTTTCAAAACTTACAACCTCATGCTTGGCTTTAACCAATGCATTATGTAAAAAGCGACGCATATCGTCATCATCTTCTGCCAGAAGAATTTTAGCCATAATTATACCTACTATTCACTATTTTTGCCACTTCAGAACTTGCAACCAAATAATTTTGCAAATCATCTTACCCCGCATATTATTGGATTAAACGCATCTTTGTAAATGGTTTAATTCCAAATCATGCAAGAAAATGGCTTTTCATCCTATAAAAATAATTGATCCGATTTTGTTTGCATTTTATCCAAAGGCAAACCTATACTTATACAGAGAATAACCACAGGATTAATAAAATTTTAAATAAACGAAATTTAAAAACCGCACTTATTTCCCTTGAATTAGCAAATCAGCCATCAAAACTATCTGCTAATAAGCTAGCTGATTCCATAATTCCAAATAATAACTCGGCATTTCTATTCAGTTTTCCGCATAGCGGCCGACAATATCCCATTAACTTTGTTGCAAAATCTCGGTTAGATATATTAAATTTACGCAGCTCAGAAGATGCCTATGTCGATGAGCTATTTTCTAACATATCGCAAAATGGTGGCAATAAGTTAGTTGCTCTATTCCCCCGCGCCTATGTAGATGTTAACCGCTATGAAAACGAATTAGATGCCGAATTATTCATCGAACAAATTGGGCGTACGGCAATATATAATAGCCCCTTGGCTAAAGCGGGCTATGGCGTAATTGCCCGTTGTGTTGCCAATCAACAATATATTTATAACGGCCGAATTAGCCTACAGGTTGCCGAACGTAGGCTAGAAAGTCACTACAGACCCTATCACGCGTTAATCAACAAACTCACCCAAAGCGCGGTTGATATTTTTGGTTGTTCTTTATTAATCGATTGCCATAGCATGCCTTCTAAATTTAGCATAAACCAAGCAGCACCCGATTTTATAATCGGCGATTTATGCGGTAAATCTTGCAGCAGTTATGTCCGTAATGTCGCGGGTCAATATCTCAGCAATCTAGGCTTTAATGTTAAGTTTAATATACCCTATGCGGGCGGCGCAATTACTCAAAAATATCACAATACACAATTGGGTTTTCATAGTTTTCAACTAGAAATTAACCGCGGCTTATACATGAATGAACAAAATCTAGAAAAAACAAAAGATTTTGAAAATATACAAAATATAATGAACGGTTTGGCTAGAGAAATCACCTATATAAAACCGCAAGCCCTAATTCCACTTCATAACATTGCAGAATAACCCCCTAAATTAACGAATAGCGTTAATTATAGCCTTAAAAATATCTCAAAATCGCTTTATTCCATTGCCTTTATAGTGCAATGGGTCTAATAATCGCGCAAATAACATTAAATCACACACTTTAGAGCGCTTAAATCATGAATATGCCCCTAGAAAATATGCGTAACCTCGCAATCATTGCCCATGTTGACCATGGTAAAACAACCTTAGTAGACGAACTACTAAAACAATCTGGTACATTCCGCGAAAATCAAGATGTTGAAGAACGCGCAATGGATAGCAATGATCTAGAACGCGAACGCGGCATTACTATTTTGGCAAAATGTACATCAATCGATTATAAACAAGGTGATGTAGTGCATCGCTTAAACATCATTGACACACCAGGCCATGCCGATTTTGGCGGCGAAGTAGAACGTATTTTGTCTATGGACGATGGTGTTGTATTATTGGTCGATTCAGCAGAAGGCCCAATGCCACAAACCAAATTTGTGACTTCAAAAGCCCTAAAACTTGGCCTTAAGCCAATTGTGGTTATCAATAAAGCCGATCGCCCAGATGCCCGCGTATTAGAAGTATATGATGAAGTATTTGGCCTATTTGTAGATTTAGATGCAACCGATGAGCAACTAGACTTCCCTGTTGTATTGGCATCTGGCCGTAACGGTTGGGCTGTAGATGATCTAGAAGCAGACCCTACAATTCAAAAAGGTGACCTTGGTCCATTATTCAAACAAATAATTGAATATTTCCCATCACCAACTATTGAAGTTGTGCGCCCCGAATTTTCGATGCTAGTAACTGCCATTGAAGCTAACCCGTTTTTAGGCCGTATTCTTACAGGCCGTATCGAAACAGGTACAGTTAGAACAAACCAAAATATTCATGCTATGTCCGCCGATGGTAAAGTTATCGAAAAAGGACGTGTGTCTAAAATCTTAGCCTATCGTGGTCTTGAACGTGTGCCGTTAGATGAAGCCCATGCAGGCGATATTATTGCCATTTCAGGCCTAACAACTGCAACCGTTGCCGATACTGTTTCTGACCCAATCATTACCGAAGCACTTGTCGCTCTTCCGGTTGATCCGCCTACCCTATCTGTAACATTTTCTATCAACGATTCACCCCTTGCTGGGCGCGATGGTAAAAAAGTTCAGTCACGTATTATCCGCGATCGCCTACTTGCCGAAATGGAAGGCAATGTAGCCATTAAAATCACCGAATCTGAACAAAAAGATAGCTTTATTGTTGCGGGTCGTGGTGAACTTCAACTTGGTATTCTGATCGAAACAATGCGCCGTGAAGGGTTCGAACTTTCAGTTTCTCGCCCTAAAGTTATTATGCAAACAGGTGAAAATGGCGAACGTTTAGAGCCTATCGAAGAAGTTGTGATCGATGTTGATGAAGAATATTCAGGCGTGGTTATCGAAAAACTATCCCTTCGTAAAGGTGAGCTTGTTGATATGCGCCAAAGTGCTGGTGGCAAAACCCGTATCATTATGAAAGTGCCCGCACGTGGCCTTATTGGTTATCACGGTCAATTCTTAACCGACACACGCGGTACAGGCGTAATGAACCGTGTATTTGATAGCTTTGCACCCCATAAAGGTAGCATCGAAGGCCGCCGTAACGGTGTGCTTATTTCAAATGGTAACGGCAATACCGTACCGTTCGCACTGTTTAACTTAGAAGACCGCGGCATTATGTTTGTAACAAATGGTGTTGAAGTTTATGAAGGTATGATTATCGGCGAACATAACCGTGGTAACGACCTGGTCGTAAACTGTCTACGTGCCAAGCAATTAACCAACATGCGTGCATCTGGTAAAGATGAAGCGGTTAAGCTTACAACGCCAAGAGCAATGAGCCTAGAAGAAGCCATTTCTTACATCGAAACCGATGAATTGGTAGAAGTAACACCAAACTATATTCGCCTTCGTAAAATTCATTTAGACCCAACAACACGTAAACGTGCTGTTAAAGACGAATAGCTTGCTATAAAATTTAATACGAATCAAGGTCAGGATGTTATATAAACAACCTGACCTTTTTTGTTACCGAAAGAAACATCATGCTGCCCAATGCCCCCCTTGCCGAAGTTGAAGATTTTGCCAAATTTGCGCATGTGCTGGCCGATGCAGCAGATGCCATAACCCTGCCAATGTTTC
>JABSRY010000124.1:0-2702 GCA_013214985.1 Hyphomicrobiales bacterium | reverse complement strand
CGCAAACCCGTTGCAGTCGATAACAAATTAAAAGATCAGGGCGAATTTGACCCAGTCACATTGGCCGATCAAAATGCCGAAAAAGCCATAAGAGCCTTAATCGAAGAACATTTTCCGACCCATTCAATATTAGGTGAGGAGTTTGGGCATAAAGTTACCGATAGCCCCTATCAATGGATTTTAGACCCGATAGATGGCACCAGAAACTTTATTTCTGGTATTCCGCTATGGGGCACATTAATCGGTTTAACTTTTGAAGGCAAACCCGTTTTTGGCCTTAATAGTCAACCTCATATTGGCGAACGATTTTGGGGTTATGGTCGTGCTTGTTTATACCAAGGCCCTCGCCAAACTTACGGCCAATTAAAAACCAGTCAACAAACTGTGCTTAGCAGTGCAATTGCCGCCACAACAGGTATTGAATGGTTTAAATCTGGTAACGAGTTAAAATCCTACGAAATAATGCGCAATGAAGTGCAGCTTATGCGCCTTGGTTGCGATTGTTATGCCCATTGCCTTCTCGCATCTGGCACAATCGATATTGTGTTAGAAGCAGGTTTAAACAGCTATGATATTGCAGCCCTAATTCCTATCGTCGAAGGGGCTAGTGGTATTATAACCAATTGGCAAGGCGAGCCGTTAAACTTTGGAATTGGTGGTAACGGTAATGGTAAAATTCAAGTATTAGCCTGTGCAAACAAACAGTTACATGCCCAAGCTTTATCATTGTTAAACACTATATAAACGCGTCAATTGCCGCCCAAACAGGCTTTTGCAATTCATCGCGCTCCATAAGCAATTCGTGTCGGCCATCGTCAATTTCAATTAACTTGCAATTTTTCACATTGCTCGCAACTTTCCTAATCGATTTTTGAGAAACCAAATAATCACCCAACCCCATTAAAATTAAAACAGGTGTGCGTATATTTCTAACAAATTTGGGGTTGTTAATTTTTTTAATGCTAAGAAATGCCGCATGCAGCCAACCAAAAGTCGGCGCCCCAATCGCCAAATTCAAATTGGCTTTAATAATTTTTTGCTCTCGTTCCATTCTGAATTTGTCGGATGATATTAAATTATTCGAATCAAACGGCTTCAGCTCTTTTGGCATACCCTCTAAAAAAGTTGCCTTTAATTTACCCATGCCAAATGTCACTAAAAATGCCGAGATAAACCGAACCACTATATTTTTTAAAGTCGATATTTCAAACTTATAAAAGGGCGATATTAATATTACTTTTTCAAATAAATCTGCTGTTTTAGGCTCAGCTAGTACCTGAGTTAAAACGCATGCCCCCGTCGAATGGCTCAACGCAATATAAGGTTTTTTGCATTGTTGTTTAACAATTTTGCCCATAAACACATCGACATCTTTTGCATAATTTTCAAACGTCGTCACATGTCCTTTGCGCCTATTGCTGGTTAAGCGGTCAGACAAACCCTGCCCGCGCCAATCCATAATCGCAACATCATATCCGCGGATTTGCAAGTTTTTTATCGTTTCAAAATACTTTTCTATAGGTTCACTGCGGCCAGTAAAAACACAAATAGTACCCTTAGTTTTGGCCAATTCGGTTTTAAAAACAGCATAACGTAAATGAATACCGTCAAAGGTTTCAAACCGATCAACCTTTGCATTTTGAGGAATTTTATTACCCTCAATTTCGACCAAAAAAATTTCAACAGACATAAAGTCGTTTTCACCTTGTACTAAAATATACTATTCAGATGGAGAATATCAAAATTTTATCGATAGGCAACAAAACTCTTTATAAAAAGCAAAAAAGGTATCCAATTGCTTGAATACCTTTCTATTAAAGAGGCTGTGGTGTAGGTTCAAAAAGTTCCTGCCTCTTTGATTAAGTTATAGATGTTTAAACATGAACCTAATATGAATAACATTGTTCAATAGGTTTATTTGTAAATATTCCATACTAAAACTTTCCGTTTTCTTATCTTGCCGTTACGTCTGTCTATCTTTAACCACACTTTATGCCCACGTGGCGAAATTGCCCTTAATACATAATTTTTACCTTTTCGCGCTATGCGGTGTAAATGCCGATAACCTAGTTTACGCATATGGCGAATCAATGCTTTTTTATTTCTTAATTTTAAATAATGTTTTGGCTTCGGCTTAGGTTTATTCCAATAATTATTATGGTTTATATTACAGTAATATTTGCGGCCATAACTATTTCGGTGATAATGCCCATAATGATTGTCATAGTTTCCATTTCCAAAATTTACGCCATTTCCATGCAATTGTATCGAAAAATTAAGCTTTAACTGACCGCCCGCACTTGCAGATGTCGTGAATATTAGCGCCATTATAATAAATGTAATTTTTACCAAATTTTTAAATTGCTTCATATCAACCTCCATAATTGATTTTTTCAAACGCCCCATTCATACAACTATAGTTAATGCTTTCTGAACCTAACCCGAATTTCATATTCATCTGATATTCATCATTGTGGCTTTTTACATTCATCATTGTGTCTTACTGCATTCATAAATGTGCCATTTTTTTCACGCGCGGCTTGTAATTAGAAATGCCCACCACATATCTAATAGGTAATAAGATGATATGAAGTTTGCCAATTGGAAATTTCACCCAACTCGCTTTTAAGGAGATGGCATGATGAGCTGTAGGCGGCCAATGCTTTCAATTTATGTTATATATTGGAAGAGGCGGATAGGCA
>JABSRY010000123.1 GCA_013214985.1 Hyphomicrobiales bacterium | reverse complement strand
ATTAACGATAAGGGCCGGATAGGTTGGCAAAATAGAAGTGGGTATAATCAACGCAGCCGCGTAGAAACCCAAATGGGTCGATGGAAAGCAGTTATTGGATCTAAGCTGAAAGCACGTAACTTCTTAAATCAGAAAACAGAGGTTAGAATTGGCACCTACATTTTAAACAAAATGACCGAACTTGGCAGGCCAAAGTTCGAGGTTGTCGCTTGAGCTAATTCAACGGGTAAGGGAAAACTCAACCTTCCGTCATATCCATGCAACAACGCCAATAATAATGTTATAAGAAAACAGTTCATACAGACACTATATATAAGTGGAAGCGGTGTCAATTTTATTTCAAGATGTTAGGCTCTTGAAAAAATTTGCGACAGAACCCGACCTCTTCAAATTGAATCAATTTATTTAGGATAGGCTATAGTATCAAGGTAACCTAAATCTATTGCTTTTTTTTAATATATTTATATACTCAGATAAAAATATCAATGAAAACCTAAAATCTTTGCGACAGAACCCTAATAAGAGAAAATATAATTTTAAAAAAAATTAGTACATTTTTGAGAGATAAGCAGGGAAACTTTGCTATATTCACTGCAATTGCAGCTGTCCCGCTAATGATTTCGATTGGTGGTGCCGTAGATGTTATGCGAATGGTCAGCGTTGAATCGAGTTTGCAGAATGCGACGGAAGCAGCGGTGCTGGCGACAGCCTCACTAGCTGCCAAAGGTGATATTGAAAGCCTAGCAACGCAGTATGTAAAATCAAACTTACCTAAAGGTAAACCTTGGGATTCTGTTGAGGTAGAAGTTGTAAGTTCGAGCATATCAGTTAAATCCCGTACAGTAGAGATTCAGGCAAGCATAAAACTTCCCATGATATTTCTACGCCTTGCCAACATCAATTCGATGAATATCTCGGCTTCTTCTCGTGCGCTACAGGTGGCCAAAAATGTTGAAATTTCATTAGTGCTTGACATTTCCACCTCTATGGTTGGAGAAAAGCTGACCAACTTAAAGAGTGCTGCTAAAGATTTTGTAGATGAGGTTTCTGATGATTACACGTCTATCAGTTTGATTCCGTTTGGTGGAACGGTAAATATCGATCAGTTATTTTCTACCTATGTAACAACTATCGCCGCATCGCAGGTCAATCCATCGATGAGCTCTTACACTCGAGCCAATATTCAGAAGCGGGCGTACCGTTTTCCCGAAAGCGGGAACTGTATTGAAATACGCCGTTCAGATTTTAAGGACAAAAAAATTCCCAAGAATAGTCGGCCGCAAGTTCCTCATTTCTGGAAATGGAGGAATTTCAACCCATGGTGTCCGCCATCCAACAGCGCCGCCATTTTCAATTCAAATGACACTGGCGTACTTACTAATCGCATAGCAGAATTCACGTTGTCGGATGGAACGGGTCTAGATTTAGGGGCTCTGTGGGGGCTGAAGGCATTGTCTCCTAAATGGCGCGGCCTGCTCGGAGGCGACTTTGCGGATAGGCCTGACTATTACTATAGTAAAAATACTACTAAAATTATGATTTTGATGACAGATGGAAATATAACCGCTCAGTTCCGACCTCGTGACTATTCGACCTATAATATTAAGCGAAGCAAAAACCAGCAAACCATGATTAGGGAGGGCGCTTTAAGGAATTCCGCTGGGCATAATAGTGCAGTGGGAAATCTCAAAACCGTTTGTGACTTTGCTAAATCTGGCGGTGTGAGGGTATTCACTATCGGTTTTAAAATTAAGGCTGGAAGCCTAGGGGAAGGATTACTCAAATATTGTGTCGCGAATGGCGGTAGTTATTACCATATTGAAAATCTTGATATCAATGCCGCCTTCAAAGCGATAAGGTCATCGATTTCCGACTTGAGAATAGAAGGATGAGCGGCTGGGGTTGGGGTTTTCTCCTCCAGTCTTTAAAAAATATGCTGCGTGCGTTTCAGCGAGATAAGAAGGGTGCGACCGCTGTTGAGTTTGCAATATTGGCTCCAGTTTTCTTCACCCTATTTTTTTCAATATTTGAAGCTGGGTATCTTTTCAGCAAAGTTGCCATGCTTGACTATGCAGTCTCAAAAGTGGCTAAACAAATCTATATCGGCGCCGCAAACAGAGGGGTCGTTACCTATGAAGATATAGAAAAACTACTGTGTGACAATGTGGTAATAGGAGGAAAAAATTGTACGAAGGATTTACATATAGAGTTGGTTATTGTCGAAGATCTTACTGATTTTCCCGACAAAAATGTAGTTTGTCAGGACTCTCAGGGAGAGAATATTAATCCGATAATCTCCTTCAATGGAGGTGTTGGAGTTAATGTAATGTTTATGCGTGTGTGTCTTATGACTAATATATTGGTGCCGGGCCTCGGTTTGGGTCTTCAATTGCCCAAGACCGATGCAAACCGGTATGCGATAGTAGCAACAACAGCCTTCGTCAATGAACCCTTTTAACGGGAGGTTTGGAATTTTTTGATTAGCATTAAACATCTTGCGTGGAATATTAAGTTTGCGAACTGTTTGAAGGCGTTTAGGCGTGATGCGGTTGGCGTGGCGGCTATAGAATTTGCTCTTGTAGTTCCATTTCTGTTGTTGTTGATGATTGGCTCGATATCGGTATTTGACGGTATTAGAGGTTGGACCACTTATGGCAATACCGTGGCAACAATAAGTGATCTGATATCACGGCAAATTAGGATGGACGATGGCAAGCGTGATCTAATGATAGCATCTGCGAGAGCACTCGCAAATAAGTATAGTAAAATGGATGACTTTACAGTCATCATTGCTAGCATAGAGAATGAGTTAGATCCAGACGATGACACGACCCTTACCATTGACTGGAGTGAGGCTAGCAGAAAGAGCGAGGAGTTAACTGATAAAGACCTTGTTAACTTCAAGCTACCTGTGCTTGCTGAAAGCGAAACAATAATTCTGGTCATTATGACTGGAACTTACAAACCCATTATATTTTCCTCCACAACTGGTGACTTTCATTTTGAACGCCATGCAGTTAGGCGTCCACGTTTTGTCCATAAAATTCCCTATGAAGATGATTAAGAAGAGCGTTGTTGCATGGATGTTGCAGCACGGCGTTTTCATTAACAAATATTAACCATAATAATTAACTTTATTCTGGTGTAATGTTGCAATATATTTTGCACTAATACTCTTTGGCTACCTAAAATCAAGTTTTAGGCAATAAAATTTGCGATTTACTGAGCAATTTTCGATTTTTTGTATGCAAATATCAATATTAAAGGTTAATATTTGTTAATGAAAACGCCGTGGTATCATGCCCTTATAGGCGAAAATCTCGGCAACCGTACCATCTTTTATTAGACGTCGATAATATTCAAAATTTTCATCATAAAACAGGTCAACATCGCCAACATAGATATAGGCGGCTGGTAAATTGTCTAAATTTTTTGCTCTACTCGCCGATGCATAGGACGAAACAGGCTTGCTATGGTCTTTGCCTAAATACATATCCCATGCGTTTAACGAGGTTTGCCTATTCCACACAGGATGATTAACAATCCGCCCAGATTCTGTATCGTGTAAATTATCTAACATTGGGTAAAGTAACAATTGAAATTCAAGTGGGTGTTTAGTTTTATCTCGGTTAAGTAATGCTGCCGAAGCCGCTAATCCTGCCCCCGCACTCGCGCCACCAATCGATATTTTATTTTTATCAATATTAAGCATATTAACATTATCAAATACCCAACCGAGCGCCGCAATCGTGTCATTTAGCGCAGCAGGAAAAACATGTTCTGGTGCAAGTCTATATTCAACGCTAACCACGGTAACATTCGATAATTCAGCAAATAATGGGCCAAACCAATCATCTTCGGCTTGCCCCATTATAAACCCACCGCCATGCAACCACAATATACGGTTCTGTCGCAAAGATTTTAGGTTTTTATTGATATTTTTATCTGACTCTATAAACCTGTTAAAAACAAGCAACATATATAGGTTACCTCGATGATATCATTTTCAGGCAGTCATTTCCCTAAAGACGCCATTTTATATGCGGTATTCTTTTATGTTCGCTATGCGGTTTCCTATCGTGATCTGGAAGAAATTATGGCGGAGCGAGGCGTTACTGTGGATCATGCAACCCTGAACCGATGGGTTATAAAATATTCCCCTTTAATTTCCGGTCAAGCACAGCGTCGGAAGTCTGGCACCAGCACATCTTGGCGCATGGACGAAACCTATATTAAGGTAAAAGGCAAGTGGACATATTATTATCGTGCCGTCGATAAACACGGTAAAACCCTAGATTTTATGCTGTCTGTGAACCGCGATAAAGATGCTGCAACTAGCTTTTTCAACAAAACTATTCAAACGAATGGCTTCCCTGATAGAGTAGTAATCGATAAAAGTGGGGCAAATTTCGCTGGATTATATAATATAAATTGCCAGTTAATTATCAACGGCTGGTTCTGGCTAATTGATATTTTGCAGGTTAAATATCTGAACAATATTATTGAGCAAGACCACAGGTTCATTAAAAAGCTGACCAAGCAAATGATGGGTTTTAAAGCGTTCCACTCAGCTTCTGCTACACTGGAGGGAATTGAGGTTGCACATATGATCCGCAAACAACAATTTGGAACCACTGGTAAAACCGCTTTCCAACAATTTGCTGCACTCGCTGAATAACTGTGTCTAACAAGAGGGGCGACCTCGTCTGCATTAGCAGTTTGCGACAGAACCGCGTTAATTAGGGTCCAAAGACTTTAAGGTCTTAAAGACTGCATTCCGCGTTCCATAAGCTCACGCATAAAACGTTGATATTTTATACCTCGTTTTTTAGCTTCCGCCTTGATATTGTCAAGTTGGCTTTCTGGTAAGCGCATAGTGACACGGGCAGATTTATCTTCAAATTCATATTTGACAGGCTCTGCAACGCTCCAATCAAACTGTGTTAAATCAGCTTCATCAACAAATTGCCGCGCGGCTTTGTCAGTTGGTAGACTTGTCCATGGTTTTTTTGAATTGCTCATATTTTTTTATCTCCTTTCTATGCATATAACGGGTGCTAATCGGGCGCAAATACATCTCATCGTCTTTGGTATATTCCATGTAAACAATAAATACATATCGCCCTTCGGCCGTTTCTCCTGCTGTTCTGTAGCGTGGTTCATTCGGAAAAGGGTCAGGAATACGAAATTCCACTCTATGCAAAACATATTCAATTTCCGCGATACTCACTCCGTGTTTTTGACAATGACTAATATTGCCATCGTCCCAGTAAATACCCTTAATTTTCATATTTAAAGTATGTACGTTTGTATGTACAATGTCAATAGGTATAATCAGATATTATGGGTATACTCTAAATGATCTTTTTGAATGAACAATATTTGCTGGATTAATACGCACATTATGGGTCGGTTATTTGCTAATGATCAGTTTTACGTCATGGCACACCCAAAATATCAATGTAAATAACAGAATTTATATTTAACAAACTTAATTATGGACATAATGGACATTATGGCTATATAATAGCTGTAACGAAAGGAATTACCATGACAAGAGTTACTGCAACAGAATTTAAAAACAATATAGGCACATTCAGTGATGCCGCCATGTCCAAGCCCGTCATTATCACAAGTCATCAACGTGACCGCCTTGTGCTTATGTCTGCCGAAGAATACCGTCGTATAACACAAACAAACGAAGATGAAACAATTGATATGGAGGAACTCATTGACTCTCGCGTTGAATATCACCGCGACACTATCATTGAACTTGCTAATCGATGACTGACCCAAGATGGCTATCACAAAAAGTGATAGAATTAATTCAAAAATCTGTAATTAATAAAGGCGGCGGTTCTCATGGATTGAAGGATATCGGCCTGCTTCAATCTGCTTTAGCAAGACCTCAAAATCAATATGCCTATGGTGAAACAGATACATTTCAACTTGCCGCAGGATATGCAGAAGGTATTTCTCGCAATCACGCTTTTATTGATGGAAATAAGCGCACAGCTTTCCAAGCCGCTGATATTTTTCTTACAATAAATGGTTATCATCTTAACCAATCTAATGGTAGTGAATATGCTGATATGATGGTAGAACTCGGACAAGGCAAAGTATCACGTGAAGACGTTGCAAAGATTCTTAAAGATAATTCTAGACCTATTCACAAAGGTAAAGGAAAATAAGAATTTGGCACCAGACAAAACTTACAGACGGCTAATCGGCCTGAGTGCTAAATCTTATGATAAGTTTTTTTATACTGTCTTATTTTTATAGCGTATTAACGGGTTTATAAGATATAGTTTTATAAGGCGGTAAAGTAAGACTGTAAAGATGAGGGTTTTCCACAAAATGAGTTAACCTCAAATTCTGCCTCATCAAACGAAGGTTTGATAATACAAAAAATATATGACATGTTTCACTTCGCGTACAATGTGAATTGGCATGCAAAAGTGTCCCACCTATTTGGCCTAATTGGCCCAAAGCTGATGGACTGGATACCCTGGAAATCTATACAACCGGATCAAAAAGAACAAAATTACGAACCCTAAACCTAGCTGGTTTCTATCGTAAGTTT
Organism: Hyphomicrobiales bacterium; assembly: GCA_013214985.1. GTDB lineage: Bacteria > Pseudomonadota > Alphaproteobacteria > Rhizobiales > OSC116 > OCS116. The sequence continues at coordinate 356 of JABSRY010000123.1, read as the reverse complement.
GATACTTCTGTTGGAACATTTATCGTCTCGGAAGTAAGATTATCAACAATACTAAGGTGTGTTTTACAATAGACGCTTAAAACAACCTCAGCTAATTTATGTGCCAGAGGCGCATGAGCTTCCGGTGCTACATACATGTTAACCTTAAACTCCGGTAAGTTAGGTAAACTGCCACCATGATCAATTTCATCCCACAAACTTTGGTTGCTACCTCTAAGGCCAGCAAAGATCGCCAGATCAGCGCTGATACTTACCTCGATGGCCCGGGGGTCTCCGCTTTCCACTGCCATCTCCCAAGAAATCCCTGCTTCATCTAAGGAACTTTGTACAACATGCCGAAAGACGCAGGCTTCTTC
>JABSRY010000122.1 GCA_013214985.1 Hyphomicrobiales bacterium | reverse complement strand
GCTATGCGCAAAATTATTACTATCTTAAATGCACAAATTAGAGATTATTATAAAATAAAACAAATGAGTTGATCTAAATACAAATACTGTACCAGAAAAGGGGTTCTCTGAAAGTTCATTATTTACCAATGCAGCAAGCCCATTATGGCCTTTGCGAAAGTCAACAGGATTGGTTGCCACAAGAATACGCACACTATTGGAAGGTAGGATCATGACGCAACCTTCAAGGCAAATACAAGATCAGCAATGCGATGAACATTTGTATCCAGATCAAGACGCAAAGTAACGCCGCCTGTCTCCAGTTCAATATGCCTCAAAGGCTTTATAGGGCTATGAATTGGTAGAATTGGCGTTTCATCCAGGGTCTGCCCCTCTCTTTTGGGTAAAATAATATTTGCAAATGTGGGAATCTCAGGCGCTGAGCTTACCAAAGATGGATCGTGTAATTTACCGCGTTTTGCTAAACTACGCCAAGTCGACAAGCGGTTCGGGGCTATGCCATGACGTTCAGCGACTTCCCGTACCTTAACATCAACACCCAAACTTTCCGCAACAAGTTGACATTTTAGCTCATCGGGCCAACGTCGACGACCCGTTGGACCTGCCAAAATATCAACTCGACTGAGTGACTCCAAATAAAGCTCACTTTGTACGTTCATAAAAACCTCCTCAACAATATATTAGATGAAGAATATAACAGCTAAAATAATCAAGGAAAAGGTGGGAGCGGAAAACCGCTTACACTGTAACTGATTTAATAATGGAACGTAGTTTAAGACAACGCGGCTTTAGAACCACACGAATTGGCAAAGTCCATCAAATGGGGGTTTGCAAAGCGGTTGCCAGTTACATCTATCTAAATAATGACGTTTTGGCGTCTATTAGAAGTAAGTCTGGTTTCTTAACATCACAATTATTTGATAAAAACCAAACCTACAAAGTTGCATGAATATCGCCATCCGATCATGCAGAGTTAATTCTCTGCATGATCTTCAATGTCGGATGTATTGTCCAAATATATAGTCAGGTCGGTTTCTAAACTTTTCATCAAACAAAGATCTATATCCCACGGATCAACTTCTAATCTACTTTTTTTATATAACTTAAACGTATCGAATAAAAAATGTGACTTTTCTGACAATCCCCCTATTAACTTATCCAACCGTTCGAATTTTTTATATATGTCTTCTTCCCAAACTTCCATTGAACTACACCTTAAAAATTAAACACAATTACAGCTTAATAAAATGCACGACAAACGACAAATGACAAATTAGCGTATTGACAAAAATTTTATTTTGTTATTTGGGGCTGTAACTTACTAATAACATTCGAACATTTAAGCTTTCGATCGCAGTAATTAGTCAAAGACTATTGTTATAAATATGTTTTGGACAATATTTTTAGTTAAGAAATGGTTTCTGTTTTATGAATTCTTATTTTATCGATCAGCCCTTCTTTAATTAGCACCCCCACCTTACCGTCATATCTGTCGTTAAAATAGTCCAGACTTTCCGTATAATAGCTGGCCACAAAATATATATCATCTGGGCTTTCTATGGCTTTAATAACTAATTTTTTCTTAGTCGGGAACATACGCGTATATTCTATAAACCGATCATAATCGCCAACATCTTCTGAGCTGTCGATAAATGCAAATGTAGGGGAAACGATATGTGCGAGTAGTTCTTTTTTGCATCTATAATAATCGCTTAAAAAATATTCTACCAATCTTAGATTTTGTGACATCTTAAATTTCTCCTCTAAATTTAAGATACTTAGCAAATTATTTAAATATGGTTAATGATATACTAATGTACTATGCCAAGCGCCAAATTGACTTGTTGCACCCTTTGTCACCGACAATGGGTTCGGTAAATATTTGATAAATAATTGTTATTCAATTAAGGCTGTAATTTTGCCATCAACAACAGAGACTGCCAAATTTCCAAAAAAGGTTTTTCCTTCGTGGACAGCGGTATATGCAACGCCAAAATTCTTGTCATCTTTTGACTGTATCCAGTCAATGGTTATGACTTCTTCGACATAATATTTTTTTGCATATTCTGCATAAGCATCAAAATCCATTGCGCCAAAACGTGTACTACGAAATACAAAATCTTCTGCTATAATATGCAATAAATTTTCTTTTTCTCGTCGGTATGGTTCACTCAAAAAATATTCTACCAATTTTTTATTTTTAGACAAAGCTCGACACCTCTCTACCCACCATAACACAGATTGGTATACTGCCCGTTAATTTATAAATAAACTTGAAGTGTTAGAATCATACATAAAGCCGAATAGAGTATAGGGGCTGTTAAGCGGTAAACGACTGATCAATATGATATAAGATGAAATGGCTCTTCATTCATACTGCGAAGAAAAGAAAGAAGAGCCAACTAACCGTAACAGTTCTTAGGCATGAGTAAACTATCCTTTATGTTGAATACAAAAGACCAATATGCTTTAGTTGACATTGAAAAAGTAATTAGATAGGCAGCGTTAATACCGTAAATTATGTTTCACTTAATATTCTTGTTTGAACGAGCTTTTTAACGAAAAAAACAACAATACAAAACTAAGGACACCTGAAAATACAACCACGGGTGTATCTAAAATATAAGTATCAAAAGCTCTAAATTCATCGGATGAGAAAAAACTTTTTAAGCTCCGCATTGACGAATGAAAATTGTCTGAACTTAATGCAGCCCACGATTCTTCGACTAAAGTAAGCTCCATATGATCTGAAGATCCATTTTTTGAAAGATCGGTAAATAATTGCACGACGGTAAGCAACAAAAAACTTACCCCACCAATAATACCCAAAATTTTAAACATAGTTACCACACCATTATCTTAACTAGACATTTAGTATTAAATCTATATACTATTTGAATCTAATTTCAACTATACTAAAGACTACTGTTTAAGTCGATCATAACAACCAATACTTCAAATATTTTGCAGCAATGAGCTTAATAAAGTATAAAATGTTACTGTTATTACTGAAAGATATAGACCTTATAATTAACAATCATTTAATGGTTTCTTATTCTGACTTTTAAATATAATCGTGTCCCTTTTCTTTTTGTAATTCTGGTTGTACCTCTGGAATTTTATCGTCTTTAATCTGACTTCCATCGAAATCTACAATGATGTTTTCTATTAAATGTTCCTTAACTTGAACTAGCGCCTTGCTAGAAAGTGTGCAGCCATTTTCAAATGATTTGTGATCGATTTTTATATCATAATCTATAAAAAAACTTATGCCGTCATCGGTATGCACCGATTTAACAAAAGCCCGCACAGATTTATACATTATGTTGCAATGTGATAAAAACTCAAAGAAGTCTAACCGATTTGAATCGGGCCCCTGGTAAGTGAAATTTGGTGACACCATTCTGGTAAAATGTGCCACTCTATTTCGGTAAAATTGACTCACAAATATCTCGACTAACGTTTCGTCTCTAATCATAACCATCCCAATTTTTCTACACCCAACTTAAAAATACATTTTTTTGATGTTGAATTAAATTGGCAATGTGGCTAATCAACTAAGGATAATTAACAATTGGTTAACCAGATTATACATAAGTATTAGTTAAAAAGGTTAGTTTCTAGATCGTATATTTAGAGCAATGAGTGCCTCATCTGTAAATAGTTTTGAGCGGGTTAAAAACCTGTAACCCTCTGGTGCTTCCAAAGAAAACCCTGCTCCTCTTCCCTTTACGACATCGATAATTAGTTGGGTGTGTTTCCAATATTCATATTGGTTATGGGCAATGTAAAACGGGCATCCAGCTATTTCACCTAGCAAAACATCATTGTCGCTAATTTTGAATTCACCTAAAACATAGCACATTGGGGCGCTACCATCACAACAACCGCCTGATTGAAAAAACATTAAGTCACCATGAATGTTTTTTAATTTGTCTATAAGCGCATCGGCTGCGGGTAGCGATATTACTTTTTTTATCATGCTTCGCTCTTTTAAATATAGCCCTCCATAAATAAATTATAGAGGGCTGGTTATATTCTAGTAAAAACCAAGGGCTTTTGCATCATAGCTTACTAATAGATTTTTAGTTTGCTGATAATGATCAAGCATCATTTTATGGTTTTCGCGGCCAATGCCTGAGCTTTTATAGCCGCCAAATGCAGCATGTGCAGGGTATAGATGGTAACAATTGGTCCAAACACGGCCTGCCTGTATTGCACGGACTAATTTATAGGCGGTTTGGCCGTCTCTTGTCCAAAGGCCAGCACCTAGGCCATATAATGTATCATTGGCTATTTCTAATGCGTGGTTTCTATCGGTAAATTTAGTAACGGCTACGACAGGTCCAAAAATTTCCTCTTGGAAAATACGCATGCTATTATTGCCTTCAAAAATAGTTGGCTCCACATAATAACCACCCGATAAATCGCCGCCCAACTCTAAACGATTACCGCCTGTTAGAATTTTAGCGCCTTCTTGAAGCCCAATATCCATATAGGACATAATTTTTTCTAACTGGTCGTTACTGGCTTGTGCGCCTAGCATTGTAGTTGGGTCTAGCGGGTTGCCTTTGGTGATTTTTTCGGTACGGGCAATGGCTTTTGACATGAAGTCATCATAAATACCTTCTTGAATTAGTGCACGTGATGGGCAAGTACAAACCTCGCCTTGGTTAAAGGCAAATAGTGTGAAGCCTTCTAGTGCTTTATCTGCGAAATCATCATCTTTAGCAAATACGTCGTCAAAGAATAAGTTCGGAGATTTACCGCCTAGCTCTAACGTTACGGGGATAAGGTTTTCTGATGCATATTGCGCGATTAGCCGACCCGTTGTGGTTTCACCAGTGAAGGCGATTTTAGCAATGCGTTTATTGCTGGCGAGTGGTTTGCCCGCTTCTATACCAAAACCATTGACCACATTAATAACACCTGGAGGTACAATACCCTCTAACAACTCCATTAACACCAAAATACTAGCGGGAGTTTGCTCGGCTGGCTTAATAACCACGCAATTGCCCGCTGCAATTGCTGGGGCTAGCTTCCACACAGCCATAAGAATTGGGAAATTCCACGGTATAATTTGCCCAACAACACCTAATGGCTCATGGTAATGATAAGCGACAGTTCCACCGCCATGGTCTGAAAGCGTGCCTTCTTGGGTGCGAATACAGGCCGCAAAATATCTAAAATGATCGATTGCCAACGGGATATCGGCGGCCATTGTTTCGCGGATAGGTTTGCCATTATCCCATGTTTCGGCGACGGCTAACAATTCTATATTCTGTTCCATTTTATCGGCAATTGCGTGTAGTACCGCAGCGCGGGCAGTAGGCGATGTTGTGCCCCATTCGGTTTTTGCTGCATGGGCGGCATCTAATGCCAGTTCAATATCTTCGGCTGTTGAACGTGCGATTTCGGTAAATACTTTGCCATTAACTGGGCTAACATTTTCGAAATACATGCCTTTAACTGGGGCAACCCATTTGCCACCAATATAGTTTTCATATTTTGGCTTATAAGTCATCTTCGAGCCAGAATCACCAGGATTTGCGTAAACCATTATAATTTCCCTTTTTATTTAAATTATTTTTATTTGGTATTCGGCTATCAACAAGCAACCCGTGTGCCAACTCCATAATTGTTAAACAAAGTTTATAATTAATTGGTTATATCAGATACTTACTGTTTCAATTTTTTAGAGCATCATTTTTATGAAAATTAGTAAGTGTTCAAATTTTGAACGGTTGTTGAAAAACTTAACAGGTCTCACTTTTTATAGCTCCACACATCATTTACTATTTATTGTTAGGGCATGGACTCTCGGCTTAAATTAAGCCAAACTCCCAAAATCCACGTATTTGGGAGGGTAAATGGAGCGCCAACAGAAAATTAACGAATTGAAAAAAGCCACATTTGAAAATAATGGAGAACATAAATCTGTTCAAAATAACCTCGTTTCTAACGAAATTTACCGTTCGTGGCAGCGCTCCTTCGACAGTGGCATTTTAGTTAATGATGTGTTTGATGATCGCCCGCATAATGAGATTGATAATATTTTAGATAAAAACCGTTCGATGATTAACTTAGCCGATAATGAGATGTCGAAGCTATATCAATTGATTAAAGGTACCGATAATATGGTTTTATTATCAGACAATGACGGGGTGATATTAAACCAAATTGGCGACCCTGTTTTTGTAGAACGGGCTGCAAAAATATTATTAATGCCTGGCGCCAAATGGAGCGAGGCAGATAAAGGTACCAACGCCATTGGCACTGCTATTAAAGCCGATAAAGCAATTACCATTCATGGTGGCGAGCATTATTTAAACAGCAATGGCTTTTTAACCTGTTCATCGGTGCCTATCCATAACCCCTATGGCGATATTTTGGGTGTGTTGGATATTACGGGTGATTATAGAAATGGCAATAAACATACGCTTGCACTCTTAAATATGAGCGTTGAACATATTGAAAATGAGATGTTTAGCCATAATTTCCATCAGGATGTTATTGTTGAGCTTTATCATGTGGCGGACAACCAAAGTTGGTTTGAAAAAACCATAATGGTTTTTGATTTTAGTGGCATGCTTATTGCGGCTAATAAAATTGCTCGTCGGCTATTTTCTATTAACAAATCCACCTTTAATCACAAAAAATTCGAAGATATATTTGATGCTAAAATTGGTGCACTTATTGAACATATTATATTGTCGAGCAATCACCCTTATAAGCTTAAAAGCCATAATGGCGTCGAATATTATGCCAAAGCAAAAACCAGCTATGCAAGGTTAAGAAGCTTTGCATCTTGCCCAAGAGCTAACAAAATCGCTGCCGTAAAAATAACACAAAATACGCCAATTCGGTTTAAAGATATCGATTTGGGTGACCCTATAATGGCAGGCAATATAGGTAAAGTTAAAAAAATCTTTGCCCATGATATACCGATATTA
>JABSRY010000121.1 GCA_013214985.1 Hyphomicrobiales bacterium | reverse complement strand
AATCACTTATAAAAAGAAGAAAGAATAAAAAACAGTATCTTTCAAAATGTGAAAACCGTTGGGGTCATCGAATTCAAATGAAGTCACAAGCAATTATAATTTGAATAAAAATATCATTGTGGGTGGCGGCGTGTCATATGACCATGATAAAGCAGTTAGTGGTGCAGCAGGTATTAAGTTTAAATTCTAGTTCTGTTAAAATAATTTTAAAAAGCGAGTCAGTTTGGCTCGCTTTTTTTGTTTTTATATTCTATTTATTTTAATAGATGTATTGAATATAGGGGTGCTTATGTATCAAGAAATAGTTGCAGATATTGCTTTTGCGGTAGAAAAAGAAAAACGTAAAGAAAGCGATGTAAATTTGCTTGTGGTTAGCAAAACATTTTCGGCTGCGGATATTGTGCCGATATTAGACCAAGGTGCGCGTATATTTGGCGAAAATAGAGTGCAAGAAGCCCAGAATAAATGGCCAGAGCTTAAACAAAAATATGAAAATGTTGAACTGCATTTAATTGGCCCTTTACAAAGTAACAAAACGGCCGAAGCAGTGGCGTTGTTTGATGTTATTCATACGGTTGACCGAAAAAAGATAGCAGATTATATAGCGGCAGAACAAATTAAACAAAATAGGCAATTGCAATTGTTTATTCAGGTTAATATTGGCAACGAGCCGCAAAAGGCAGGGGTGAGCTTGGATGGGCTTGCAGATTTTTACGCATATTGCACTGATGAGAAACAGTTGAACATTATTGGGCTTATGTGTATTCCACCCGCTCAAAATGATAGTGGGCCATATTTCTCTTTACTCTATAAAAATGCAAAAAAACTAGGGATTGAGGGTTTAAGCATGGGCATGAGTGCTGATTTTAAAACAGCTATTCGGCTTGGGGCTACCTATGTTCGGGTGGGCAGTGCTATATTTGGTAAGCGTGGCTAACCAAATCTCACGGGAATGTGAAAACTAGTTATTGGCGAAATGTTGTTTTGATGGTTAAATGTTACAAAATAAAATGTGGCATGCATATGAGGTTAAAATGGATACTAATAAAAAAATACTAATTGTTGAAGATGATGACTTATTGCGTGAGGAATTAATTGAACAATTAAGCCTTTACAATGAATTTGAATTGAAAGCATCTGCTACCGCGTTTGAAGCGGTTAAAATAGCTGATAAAGAATATTTGGATTTAATTTTAATGGATGTTGGCCTGCCTGATATGGATGGGCGTGAAGCAGTTAAACTGATTAGGCGCAACGGCTATCGCGGGCCAATTATAATGCTGACGGCGCAAGATAGCGAAGCCGATATTATATTGGGGTTGGATTCTGGCGCCAATGATTATGTGTTAAAACCATTTAGGGTGGGTGAATTGCTAGCAAGAATGCGTGCACAGTTTAGGCAATTTGAACATAGTGAAGATGCGGTATTTAACCTTGGTCCTTATGTTTTTAAGCCTTCGACAAAACGTTTAACCGAAGAAAATGGCAATGAAATTAGGTTGACCGAAAAAGAATCGGCTATTTTAAAATATCTATATCGAGCTGATGGTAACGCCATTGGCCGTGACGAATTATTATGTGAAGTTTGGGGATATAATTCGGGCATTACAACCCATACGTTAGAAACACATATTTATAGGCTACGTCAAAAAATTGAATCTAAAGAACGGGGCATAAAGATTATTGTTACCGATAGTAAAGGTTATAAAATTAATAAAAACTAAGCTTTGTACTAAAATAGGCACGCAAAGCTGTGTTTAGGGACGACTATGAATAACAATGTTTCAAAAAAGCTGTTAATTAAATTGCCAATTTTTCAGCATTTAACCGATGATGAATATCGAATTTTAGCGTTTGTCGGCAAACGGCAGCATTTGTCTGAAGGTGAAACTTTATATGTGGCTAACGCGGTGAGTGATGGCGCGATGTTGATTACTGCAGGGCGGGTGAAACTGATTTTTGAAGATGGGCGACCCAATATTATTGCTGGGCGCGGCATGTTGTTGAACGAATTGTCTTTATTCTCGAGCAAACAATATCATTATACCATTGAAGCTATAGATAAAATTACGATTATGGTTTTTTCACGTGACGAATTTATGCATCTAATGGCAGAGTTTCCTGAAATTGGGCAAAAGATTCAGAATAATATTATTAAAAGAGTTAGCGAAGTTGCTGAGGCATTTTAATATTATTCGTGATAGCGAATTAGACCCTCTTGAGCGACAGATGCCACCAATTTACCATCTCTAGTGAATATTGAACCCCTGTTAAAACCCCTTGCACCGCTGCTGCTTGGGCTTTCTTGGCTATATAACAGCCATTCGTCGGCTTTAAATGGCTCATGAAACCACAGGGCATGGTCTAGGCTTGCAACCTGTATTTTGGGGTCGAATATTGACGTGCCATGTGCGATTAGCGAAGTGTCTAATAGTGAAAAATCGGAAGCGAATGCCAAAACCGCTTGGTGAATGTCTATGTTATCGGGTAATTTGGATGAGGCTTTAAACCAAATATTTTGTACAGGTTCGCTGGGTTTGATTTTTGACAAATGCCTTGGTTCAACATAGCGCATTTCTATGGGGCGCTCGCGGCTCCAATAGGCTTTTACAGCGGGGGGCAATTTATCCATATATTGGGCTTTTAACTCATCTTCACTTGGTAACTCTTCAGGCCCAACTACTTTTGGCATTTTTATTTGATGGGTTAAGCCTTGTTCAACTTTTTGGAACGACGCTATCATTGAAAAAATGGGTTTACCATGCTGAATGGCCACAATGCGCCTGGTTGAAAAGCTTTTGCCATCGCGAATTGGGTCGACCTCATATATTATGGGTACTTTTGGGTCGCCGCCACGTAGAAAATAGCCGTGTAATGAATGGGTGAAGCGGTCATCATCAAACGCCATTGCTTTGATTGTGCTGCGAGCCGCCACTAGAGCTTGGCCAATAACTTGCCCACCAAAAACGCGTTGCCAGCCGTTGCTAGGGCTTGTGCCTCTAAAAATTAATTCTTCAATTTTTTCGAGATTAAGCGTGGTGTTGATTAATGTATCAAGCGCCTTATTCATAAACTGACCCCATTATTATTTGCTTTATACTATTAAATTATAGATAAATGATTTTGACAACAAGCAAAAAAAACGTCATTGATAGAGTATAATATAGGTGCTTTATTCATTGACGTTACGTCTTGTTAAAAATGTGAAGTAAAAAATGTTCAATAAAAATGTAAATTATGATGCAATAATTGTCGGTGGTGGCCATGCGGGTTTAACCATGGCTGTAGCTTTGGCCAAACTGGGCTTTAGATTGGCGGTTATAGCGCCAGTTAAAGTAACCCAAAAAGTTGCCGATAAAGGCGATGGCCGCGCGCTTGCTATATCGGAAGCGCCAAGGCGAATGCTTGATTTATTGGGTATTTGGCAACGGCTTGATGGTAAATTTCAGTCAATGGATAAAGTGAATATTTTGGATGGCAAGCCTGGCAATATATTACAAGATGCCTTGCTGGAATTTAACACGGATGCAAATGATGGCGACGCGACCGCAGTTGCGCAGGTGGTAGAAAGCGGGCATTTACTCGGTGCTATGTGGGATGCCGCCCAAGAAGAAGCTAATATTGACTTTAAAATTGGTCGAAGTTTAAAAAGCTTTACCAGCGATGCCAATAAAACAGATTTAACTTTGGATGACGGCACTTTGCTAAGTGCAAGTTTGATTATCGCGGCGGATGGCCGCGCATCTTTGGTGCGCAAAGAGCTTGGCATACAAACTTATGGTTGGGGATATGGCCAAACAGCGATTGTTTGCCCTGTAACGCATGAAAAACCGCATTTAGGGGCGGCGTATGAGCATTTCTACCCCTCAGGACCGTTTGCAAGTTTACCCTTGCCTGATGGCGTTAATGGCGAACATCGCTCGAGTTTGGTTTGGGCGGATACGCCAGAATTTGCCAAGCAGTTGATGGAAGGTGATGATGGTTTTTTTAATACAGAAATGGTTAAAAGATTTGGTTTGCATTTAGGCGAAGTTAAATTGTGCGGTGATAAATTTTCTTACCCACTTGGATTGCAAATTGCTTATGATTATATCAAGCAGCGTGCGGTTTTAATTGGTGACGCGGCGCATGGCATTCACCCAATTGCGGGGCAAGGTTTAAACATGGGGCTGCGGGATATTGCGGTTTTGAGCCAGGTGATGGCAGAAGCGCGTAATTTGGGTTTGGATTTTGCGGGCTATACAGTTTTAAACAAATATCAACAATGGCGGCGTTTTGATGTCTTAACCCATGCGGCATTTGCCGATGTTATTAACCGTTTATTCTCTAATGACATTGCGCCAATTCGGTTTGTTAGAGATTTGGGCTTGAAGTTAGTCGACGGTATGGCGCCTGTTAAAAAATTCTTTAATGCCGAGGCTTCGGCACAGAGTGGCGATTTACCCGCCATGTTAAAGGGTGAATATCCAAGCTGATTTGATTTTAAGCGATTTCTCGGGCTTCTTCGATTAACATAATGGGTATGCCATCGCGAATGGGATAGGCGATTCTGGCCTTTTCGCTAATTAGCTCTTGCGCGGCTTTATCGTAAATTAGTGTATCCTTGGTTAGTGGACAGACTAAAATTTCGAGCAATTTGGGGTTTAGGGTTGGGGTGATTGAATTATTATCAGTCAAAATATAGTCCTTTATATATTTTTATAAGCAATTTTGTATGTTGTATCGAATTATTGTATCGTATCGAATGTTTGGGCCATGTCAGAAATTGCCATTTTGGACAATGTAACCAATAGTTCGGCACGGTCTGCAACGGTTGGCGCCTCAAGTAATGCTTGTTTTTCGGCTATTTGAAACGGGCTTGTCATGCTGATGGCATTGACCAACATTTCATTGGGTGTATCGGCTAATTCGTTCCAATCTATATCCAAATCCATTTGCACAAGCATGTTTTTTATAGAATTGATTAGCGCCTTGCGGTCGATAAGTTTTTGGCGCTCGGTGCTTGGTTTGGTGAAATCGTCGCCAAAATCTACATAATTTACCCTTGCTGTTTTAAAGGCATATTCATTATCTTGAGCATCGTCTATATTTATTTCTTCTTCCAATGTAAAGCGGCAAAGGCCTAATAAGGTAATTAGATATTGGCCTTTTGAAGCCTCCTGAAACGAAGTAATACGGCCAATGCAGCCTATTTTATGCAGCTTTGAATCATCGGTTTCTTTGAGTGGTTGTATCATCGCAATTAGCCGATCGGTGGCCATTGCATTATCAATCATCGCGATGAATTTTTTTTCAAAAATATTAAGGGGAAGCTGAGTTTGCGGCAAAAGCATTACTTCTGGTAAGGCAAATAATCTTACTAGTTTAGGCAAATGTTCAACAGATTTTTGTTTTTCAAATAGTGTCATAAATTTATTTTAACGGCTTTTCATTTATATTCTATGTTAAACTTGTGTAAAATTGACTATTTTATAATCATGCCCACAAGATTTTATGAATGTTATTAATTGTTCGGGCTTTATAGAGGTTGTTGCCCAATTTTCTAAGGGGTGAAAGTTTAAAATATCTTGCTGCATCATTTCGTCATCTAGAATGATTTTGATGGATTGGGGTTGGGCGTTGATGAGTGCATAGGGTGTTACGCTGCCTGGGCGCACTTGCAAAAACTCATATAATTTTTCGCTATTTGCAAAGCTTAGGCGGGCTGTATCTATTTTTTTATGCAAATGGTTTAATTTAATTTGTGTATCTTCATGGGCGACAATTAAGATGAAATTGCCTTTTTTATCTTTTAGGAAAAGATTCTTACAATGGCTGCCTTTTATGATGTCGTGCCATTGTTTGCTTTCATCGACCGTGTGCAGGCGCGGATGAAAATGGGTTACGCCATTTATGTTAAGCTTTTCAAATAAAGAGTATAATTTCTTTTGGCTGTTATTAAATTCGCGTTTATGAGGCATATGGTGTTTTATCTTTTGATATATGGGTCTATTTTGAAAGTTATAAACAAATATGTTGGTATGCGCAAAAAATATCTGAATAAAGTGCAAAATGGCTATTGCATTATTTTCAAATTAAACTATAAACCGCCTTACCGAATGAAGCGCGGGCGTAGCTCAGGGGTAGAGCATAACCTTGCCAAGGTTAGGGTCGAGAGTTCGAATCTCTTCGCCCGCTCCATTCGATAAACAATAAGCAGCTTAACGGCTGCTTTTTTGTGTCTTAAGGTAGTTTTAGCAATAATTGATATTGTATTTATGCTTGTAAAATATATGATTGATTCAACTATTTTAGGAGATAAATATGCGCTTGGAACTAGCAAAAACTAAGTTTTTAAAAATATTTGCAATATTAGCAGCACTGACATTATTAACCGGCTGCGGCATAAACAATATACCGACATTAGAAGAAGAAGCTAAAGCCCAATGGGGGCAGGTGCTTAACCAATATCAACGTAGAGCCGACTTAATACCCAATTTGGTGGCAACGGTTAAAGGCTATGCCGAACATGAGCAAGAAACGCTAACGCAGGTAATTGAAGCGCGGGCAAAAGCCACACAAATGACTATTCCTAAAGATATATTATCCAACCCAGCGGCATTTAGCCAGTTTCAGGCAAATCAGGGCAGTTTGGGCGCAGCGCTTGGCAAGCTAATGGTAGTGGTTGAGCGGTACCCCGATTTAAAAGCCGATACAAACTTTTTAACGTTGCAAGCCCAACTTGAAGGCACTGAAAATAGAATTTCGGTTGCGCGGCGAGATTATATTATTGCGGTTAAGAATTTTAATACCGAAATTAAGACTTTCCCTGGGCGTATTTGGCATAGCTTTATGTATAGCGACACTGAATATATGCAGCAATTTGAAGTGGCTAAAGCAGTTGAAAATGTACCTAAGGTTACTTTTTGAACATTATACAAACTATAAGAAATTATAATGATGATTAGATTTAGAACGTATTTTTTGATGTTGTTATTTTGCATGATGTCTATCAATGTGACACATGCCGAGCCGAATTTTCCTGAACTAACAGGGCGAGTGGTGGATCTGCCTGGCATAATTGATTCTGCTACGAAACAAAGCATAATTGGCAAGCTTGAGGCGTTTGAGAGCAAATCGAGCGTTCAAATAGTGGTGGCGGTGGTTAATAGCC
>JABSRY010000120.1 GCA_013214985.1 Hyphomicrobiales bacterium | reverse complement strand
ACCTGAAATTTCTGGAATCACCCTAAAAAATTTCTGGAATCACCTTAAAAAATTTCTGGAATCAGCTTACAATGGCGCCCTTGTGTACTAAAAAAAATAATAATTATTATAAAGGTGCTAAATATAAATTTTACTCTAAATAGGCTATGAAGCGCAACGGAACAGAACGCCATGTAAAGAGCTAACTTGTGATTCTACGAACAAGCCTTGTAATGACCCCAGATATGTTGCAAACGTAAACTCCATACATTCAGACTGCCATTTGCTGTTGTTGTCTCTCAACAGCTTTTGGATGGATTGTCTTTCTCCTTGTCCGTATTGATAATGCATGAATCTGCAAGTTCCTTATAACCAACTTCTTGAATAATGCGTTAATGGCATCTTTGCTTCTCAATAGATTAAAGAATGTATCATCCGATCATGATTGAGCCATGTCTACATTTAGAAGATCACCAAGAATTTCAAAAATGTCTGAATTACTAGATAATGTTACAACAATAACAAAGGTTAGAATAGTGGTTACTTCTTCATTTGATAAAGTCAGTAATTTTGAAAATATTACATTCAAATCATCGCCTTTATTCCATTCGTTTTACCTACGACGATTGCGTCGTTTGCGTCACCTTCCAGACTCAATAATTGGCATACGATCTGGAATTGTTCTTGAAATTTCACCTTGGCTTTATCGGTGCAAGATTTTCTGCAATTGCTGTAGTATCGGCTTTCTGACTATCCGCCTTAATGTCCCACAAATATGAGCTTTTAATTGTCTTGGCGACTGAAAACCACGGGATGATTTAAAAGCCTCTGTACATACTGCTGAATGGTGGTGCAAAGTAAGATAATTTTCATAACCTTTGTCAGGTCCGACTTTGCAAGGGCAGGGGAGTTTTCTTCTGAATCTTCAGAACTCGTAATTGTTTTAACTAGTTTTTTGTAACATAACCTTTAAACAATGTGACAGTTCCATTTTCTTACATAAGCACTGCCGCCCTTCTCTTTAGTGCATTCGCTATAATTTCACTCATACCAACTATCATAAGATCGCAAAAAATAGCTTTTTTCCGACCTTCACTTAAATAGTTTTCCTTTAATTTGTCTTGTAGAAATTCCAAGTTCAATCACAGATAAACCAAAATCAATTACAATATAGTTACGGTTAATAACTTATCTACAGCCATATTTATTATTTGAAATGAGAAAAAATGATATTTATATCAATACATTAACACTTAATTTATCTTTCATGATTCTTCGTTAATTAATCGATGTTCAATAATTAACGAAGAATGTTGACATTGGCCTAAATATACATAAAATATTTTAAGCAATGTAATTTTTATTTATTGAATATTTTAAATAATTAAAGAACGATATAACCGCCACATTTATTATAGTGACTATAGGTTAATCGAATAGGAGACAATCTTGGGATATTGGACAGAGTTTTGGTCTGCAGTGATTTTATTTATCATATTAGGTATTATTATCGGATATTTTTTTAAAAAAAACTGGCTAGCAATTTTGCTCACAGTACTAGCTTTACCAACAGTTAGCTTGATATATCAAGTTCCATTTTTTGTAGCTAATCAAGAATTTACAGAAAAAAAACTTTTACTAATTGTAAAAAGGGAACTTGAAAAAAATAAGTTTATAGTTGCTAAGACATTACCTTATACCGTCTTTTCAAGCGGATATCATAGTATTCTCAAAGGACATAATTATGAAGATTGTGGGGTATTGTGCAGTAATTTAGCACAAAATGAAAATGTAAACCAATTTTATGGAATCTATGAAGATGATAATTCAAATTTTCAAACGTATGGACTTATTTCAGTCATTAATGATATTAAAAGCGATGTTATAAAAATAGATAGCGATGATTATTATAGTAAAAACATGGCAGCTGTTTGTTATACCGTTGAAGAAAATAATTACTTGATGTCTATTTTTAATAACTATAAATGGGATAATTTTAATTTTATAAATAGATATTACCTCTGTCATTTAGATAACAAATTAATTTCTATAGTAGCCACAATTGATACTAGCAATGCATATTTTACACCATGGTTAAACATACTCCGTGAAAGGCCTGACATAGGCTCTACCAACTTAAATTGGTATAGAATTTTTGAATTACTTAATAAGGAAAAATAAATGTCTGAAATTAAATTACAACAACTAAGCGAACAATATGATAAAGCAGAATTAGCTGAAGCAGTCTACAGTTTGAATCAAAGCACTGAATATGCAAAAAGTAATTACCATCGGCAAATGGAAATTGGCGTTAACGGTACTGCTAAAGAATTAGGTTTTGTAGCAGCTACGTATATTAACAAAGAGACTGGAGAAATAGTTGTTGCATTCGCGGGATCAGAAAATGCTACGGACTATGTAACGGATGTTGTTGAAATTGTAGGGGGTAATCGACCAACTGAATGGCAAACTCAAAAAGCGATTGAATATGTTGCAAACGTTCGTAAACAAATTGCAATAGAAAAAGGAATTAATATTGAGGATGTCAAGATCACCTTAACGGGGCATTCATTAGGGGGGTATTTGGCACAAAATGCCGTTCAAGCAGGCGTGACAAATGTTTATACCTACAACTCACCAGGAGTTACTGGGGCCTCCTTAATAGAATCTACTATTCAGGTAACGCTAAATGCTATTGGTGGTGCCTTCTCTTTAGGAGATATATATCGTAATTATGAAGAAGCATCTGATGCTCAGAGATTGCTAAGTTTGAATGAAGTTGGCGCTAAAGTTACACATATGACAGCAGTCGGTGGGGACGGTGATCTGATCAATGCAACCATTGTTAACGTTGGTGATAAAATAGAAGGAACCCACTTAGAAATAGATGCGTCTAGTTCAAATGGTCTGAATGGTACCCACAGCCTCAAGACCACAAAAGAAAGCTTACTGGATATTGCATATGAAATTAAATGGGGAAATGATGGACTCGCCAAATCATTGAGAAATATGCCAGAAGAAGAGCAAATTGAAATAATGACGGCAGAAAAAAAATTAATCATTGCTGAATTAACTTCAATTTCAAATGCAAAAAAAATTGAAGAAAACGATTTAAATACTAGTTTTCCAAAATTTGACCTGAATAAAAGTAATGAAGCGGTTTCTATGAACTTTGAAAGTTACGCTGAAAAAGAATTTACTTACTTGAATCACGTCAACGATGCTCAAAATTATTTGATTGATCAAGGAAAAAATAGTGCGGCCTCAATATTGGATAATCGCATTAACGACGGCAACAATGCTCTTAACAAGAAATATGAAGAATTTGTATCTTTAAAAGCATATTTGGAAGAAAATTATCCTACCAAAATTAATGATGGAAAAATTATCGCTTCGCCCGAGTTTATTAGAAACAGTTTAGAGCATATGGATAGAATTGAATTTAATGAAGTTCTAAACCAGCAGTTAAATACTGAATCAATAGCGGTTAATACTGCAGGTAACAAAAACAATTCGACTAACATTACACAAGTAGATGCTTTAGTTTCAGAAGATGATATCGGCGCACGATTTGGATATTCTTATGATGAGCTGATGTTTTTAAAGGAAAATGACCGCGAAAGATATGACGAGTTTCGGGCAATTAAAGTACAAGAGCAGAGAGAAGAAGATAGGCAAGCTGCAATAGTGGCAGCAAATAATAGCAGTTCTGGTAACGATGACGGCGACACTGATTATTCAGGTGGCGAATGGACACCTACAAGTTCAACTACGACTAGCACCAGTTCCAGCACTACTACTTTCAATAACAATTCTCCAACAACTATTACTAGCAATACAGACAACCCTAATGGTAACGGTCAAGTATATGAAATAGAAGACACAAACGGCAATACAGTCACAGTTGTTGATGACCATTGGACTGGCAATGATCAAGCAGAAGTAGACAATACTTATGATTCTTCAGGCGAAAACTGGCATTATGCGCCCATCATTGTAGATTTAGATGGTGATGGCGTAGCAAGCCTTTCACAAAAGGGTGAGAGTGCGGTTTATTTTGATGCAGATGATGATGGATATTTGGAAAAAACCGCATGGGCAGATAGTAAAGATGGTGTTCTGGTTATTGACTTAAATGAAGCAGGTGAAGCCGGTGCTGATGGTAAAATAACCTCTACCAAAGAATTTGCATTTGCTAATTGGAATGATGATGCCAATACTGACCTTGAAGGTTTAGCGCTTGCTTTTGATACCAATGGTGATGGTGTGTTTAATGCCTTGGATGCCAGATGGTCAGAATTTAGAATCTGGAATGACCGAGATGAGAATGGCGTTGTAAATGATGGCGAGTTAAAAACCTTAGAAGAATATGGCATAACCTCTATTGATTTAACCCATAATGGCAATAAAACTACTTTTGATGATGGTAGTGTTATTCATGGCGAGTTTAATTTTAACCTATTAGGCGGCGGTACAATGGCTGCAGCTGACGCATCATTTGTCTATAGCGATTTAGGTTATAAAGTAACCGATGAAGGTTATATAACTGAAGAATGGGGTGAAAGAGACCCTGATAAAGATCCTAATTTATTTGTCACCCGTGATAACCAGGCTGCTAATGTTATATTAACCGACCTTTACCACGTTGCTTATGGCAATGCATATAATGATCAAATCAGCTATACAGGTAGTAACGGCGTAACCATGTATGGCATGGCGGGCGATGACATATTGCAGGGTGGCGATGGCGATGATATGATTTCTGGCGGCGCCGGAAGAGATATCTTAAAAGGCGGTAGAGGCGAAGATACCGTTTTTGCCGATAGCGAAGATGATTTTGCAAAATTTGATGGTGGTGAAGGTTTTGATACTATTTTACTAACCGATAGCAAAGATAGTGTCATTGATATAAGTGGTACCAATTTTGAACAAGTTATTGCCGGTAGTGGCAATGATATAATATCAGCACAAACCAATGATCGTGATGTCGTGCTCCGAGGTGGTGGTGGTAATGACCATCTAACGGGTTCTGCGTTTAGTGATATTTTAGTTGCAGGAGATGGGGATGACAGCATTGATGCAGGCGCAGGTGATGACCTAGTCATTGGTGATGCAGGCAACGATATTTTAAACGGCCAAGCGGGCAATGACGAGATTGCCGGCGGCGTGGGTAATGATATAATCATCGGCGGCAAGGGCAATGATAAAATTAATGGTGAAGGCGATGACGACACCATATATGGAGACCTTGAAGGCACTCTCAGTTATGATGATGACGGTGACGACATCATATTTAGTGGCAGTGGCATTGACCATGTCTATGGTGGTGGCGGTAATGACTTTATTGATGGCGGTATCGATGATGATATTATCCATGGTGGTTCTGGTGAAGACCAGCTTATTGGTGGTTTAGGGCATGATTCCATCTATGGTGGTGATGATAATGACGTTATCTATGGTGATGAAGTCAGTGAAGATAAAAACGCCAATATCATGGTTCTTGCAGGTTCTGGAAATGATATTATTGATGCCGGCGCGGGCAATGACCTTGTTTATGGTGGCGAAGGTAACGATCATATTCTAGGTGGCGATGGCGATGATATAATTTATGGTGATGCGGTAGAAATCATCAATAAAGGCCAAGAAAATCAAATTATTACCCATATTGGTAATGGCGTAGATGTCATTGATGCTGGCGCAGGTAATGACATTGTTTATGCCGGTGCAGGAAATGATCATATTATTGGTGGTGCAGGTAAAGATAGACTTGAAGGCATGGCGGGCAATGATCTGTTAGAAGGCGGTATTGGTGATGATCAATTACTGGGTGGTGCCGGCGAAGATCGTTTAGAGGGTGGTGCAGATAAAGATGCTTTATTTGGTGGTGCCAACAATGACATTCTAATTGGCGGTACTGGCGATGATACGCTAAGTGGCGGATCTGGGGATGATATTCTTGAAGGTGGTGCTGACAATGATATTCTGTTTGGCGGCGATGATAATGATACTCTAACAGGCGGTGCTGGCGATGATAGTTTATATGGTGAAGCGGGATCTGATCATTTAGATGGTGGGGCTGATAACGATATTTTATCGGGCGGAGCTGGCGATGACACTTTATTAGGCGGCTCTGGCAATGACACATTATCGGGTGGTATTGGTATTGATAGGCTTGAAGGCGGCGATGGTGTTGACATTCTTCAAGGCAATGACGGTAATGATATTCTCTTAGGTGGCGAAGGTAATGACGATCTTTATGGCGGGGACGGGGATGATAACCTATCGGGCGGCATTGGTGAAGATTTACTGGTTGGTGGGGCTGGCAATAATATTCTAGATGGGGGTGATGATGATGACCGTATTTATGGCGAAGATGGCAATGACACGATTGATGGTGGTCTAGGCAATGATATTATTAATGCCGGTGATGGCAATAACGTAATCACAGGTGGCTCAGGCAATGATACGATTATATCTGGCTCAGGTGATGATGAAATTAATGCCGGTGAAGACAACGATGTTGTTCAAGCGGGCGGCGGTAATGACATTATATATGGCGGTGCTGGTGATGACATTCTTGATGGCGTTGGTGGTGATGACCAATTATTTGGTGGTCTTGGTGACGATATCATATCAGGCGGTCAAGGTAACGACACCTTAGATGGTGGTGCAGGGTCTGATTTACTTATTTCTGGCGAAGGCAATAATACTCTTATTGGTGGGGCTGGTAATGATGATTTAAGAGCTTCAAGTGGTAATGACATCTTAGATGGCGGGGCAGATTCTGATATATTATCGGCTGGTGCTGGTGATGACATTCTTAATGGTGGCACAGGTAATGATTTGCTATTTGGTGGCGCCGGTAATGACTTTTTATACGGTGATGCTGATAACGACATTTTATCTGGTGGAGACGGCGATGATCGTTTATTTGGCGATGATGGCAATGATGCGCTTATAGCGGGTGCGGGTAATGATATACTGCATGGCGGCGAAGGGGATGACGAACTATTCGGCACAGCCGGTAATAACGAGCTATTTGGTGATGCGGGTGATGACATTCTTACCGCAGGTACTGGCAACGATCTTCTTGATGGCGGTGCTGGTGACGATACATTAATCGGTAACATTGGCGCCGATACTCTAATTGGCGGTGAGGGCATTGACACATTAG
>JABSRY010000012.1:8570-16816 GCA_013214985.1 Hyphomicrobiales bacterium | reverse complement strand
TTATGAAGATGCCGAAAAATTGTGGGATGCCAGTAAAGGTCAAATTAAAGCCAAGTTAGAAAAACAAGGTTTAATGTTGCTATATACTGTGCCTTGGCCATCTCAAGGTATTTATGCAAAAAAAGAATTGTCATCTATGAAAGACATGGCGGGTTTAAAATTTAGAGCCTATAACTCATCTACTGAGCGTTTGGCGCAATTGGCTGGCATGGAACCCACACAAATTGAAGCATCTGATATTTCGACTGCATTTGCGACTGGCCGTGTGGATGCGATGATTACATCGCCTTCTACGGGCGCAAATAGTAAGGCTTGGGATTTCTTATCTCACTATCATCATACACAAGCTTGGTTGCCAAAAAACACAGTGGTTATGAATAAAAAAGCGTTTATGAAGCTTGATGAAGCAGCTCAAAAAGCGGTACTTGCTGCAGGCGCCGCTGCACAAAAACGCGGTTGGGCAATGAGCAAAAAAGAAAGCGCCGAAAAAATTGCGATTATGAAAGAAAATGGCATAAACATTATTACACCAAGTGACACATTAACCTCTGAACTTAAAGCTGTTGGTAAAACAATGGTGGATGAGTGGTTAAGTAAAGCTGGTGACGATGGCAAAGCAGTGTTTGATACTTACACAGCTAGTAAATAAACCTGATGGGATAATTGAGGGACTAAAATGGCAAGTTTAGTAAAGAGCTTGCCATTTTTTCTTTTAAGGGGTGAATATATGCGAAATTTTTTGAATGGTTTATACCGAGTATCGGCCTTTTTAAGTGCCGCTTCTATGATATTAATTGCAACCATTGTTGCGGTTCAAATTGGCTTTAGAATAGCCAATGCAGTTTATTTTAAAGTTGTTGGCGAAAATTTGGGTTGGCTAGTGCCATCATCAGCCGAATTTGTTGGATTTTTAATGGTAGCCACGAGCTTTATGGGGCTGGCTTATACTTTAAGAAAAAACGGGCACATTAGAGTGAGTATTTTGCTCAATAGCGTGCCAAAAAATTTGCATAGAATTTTTGAATTAATTTGTTTGGGTTTGGGCACATTATTTACGGGATACATTTTCTATCACACAGTGTTTTTTGTATTGGATAGTTATGAATATGACGAATTATCGCATGGTATTGTTGCGGTGCCATTATTTATCCCCCAACTGTTTATGTTATTTGGATTATTAGTGGTTTTTATTGCGTTTTTTGATGATTTTGTTTCGTTTATTATGGGCCGCGAGGTGAGTTATAGCCTAGTTGCCAGTAGCGAAGTTGGCCAAGGGGGTGTTGAATAATGGATTTATCTTTTTGGTTGCCAATAAGTGTGGTTTTGATTTGTTTATTTGGCCTTTTATTAATAGGCGTTTGGGTTGCTTTAGGCCTGTTTATGACGGCCTTTATGAGTATGATTATTTTTACCGATATTGATGTTGGTGCCGTATTAACATCGACAATATGGGGCGGTATTAATAGTTGGGAATTAGCTGCATTGCCAATGTTTATTTGGATGGGTGAAATTTTATTTGCATCTGGGTTGTCTGAAAATATGTTTAGAGGGTTAAGCCCATGGATGCGCCGTTTGCCTGGGCGATTGTTACATGTCAATATTTTAGGCTGTGGTATTTTTGCTGCGGTTTCGGGCTCTAGTGCAGCGACCACGGCGACTATTGGTAAAATGTCTATTCCTGAGTTAGAAAAACGCGGTTATGACGAGAAGATGATTATTGGCACATTGGCGGGCAGTGGCACGCTTGGTTTGCTGATTCCGCCATCTATTATTTTAATTGTTTATGGTGCGGCGACCGACCAATCTATTGCACGGCTTTTTGTTGCGGGCATTATACCGGGTTTGGTATTGCTAATGTTGTTTATGGGTTATGTGATGATTTGGTCTTTACTTAACCCTAAAAAAAGCCCCGCAGCCGAGCCTAAAATACCTTTAATAGATATGATTATTGGCACAAAACATTTAATGCCAGTTATTTTGTTAATTACGGTAGTTATTGGTTCTATTTACATGGGCCTAGCATCACCAACCGAAGCGGCTGCTTTGGGGGTTATTATGGCCTTGATATTAAGTTACTTTGGTAAAACATTGTCTAAAGATACTTTTATAGCAGCGTTAATGAGTGCGGTTAAAACATCGACCATGATTGCGTTTATTCTTACGGGTGCGGCCTTTTTAACGGTGGCTATGGGCTTTACGGGTATTCCGCGAGAATTAGCTCAGCATATTGGCGATATGAATTTAAGCAAATATGAACTGTTAATTGCTTTGACCATTTTCTTTATTGTGCTTGGCTGTTTTTTAGATGGTATTTCGGTGGTGGTTTTAACCACCAGTGTTATTTTGCCGATGGTCGAACTGGTGGGCATTGACCTAATTTGGTTCGGTATATATTTGGTGCTTGTGGTTGAAATGAGCCAGATTACCCCGCCTGTTGGTTTTAACCTATTTGTATTGCAATCGATGACGGGTAAAAATATTTTTAAAGTCGCATTATATGCTTTGCCATTTTTCTTGATATTGGTATTATTGGTTATATTAGTAACCGTTTTTCCAGATATTGTGTTGGGGTTAGGTTCGAGCTTCTTAAAAGGGTAATATATGACAAATGATAGTGGATCTTTCACGGATATTAAATCGATCGTTTCATCTGAACATTTATCGAATAACGATGTTTCATCATTAAGTGAAATTGAGTTTGGCTTGATTATAGCAGGTAGCGCATTTAACAGATGGATGGTGCATTGTGTTTCGGCCGCGGGGATTGATGATTTAAGTTCGCTTGATGTGTTAATTATGCACACCATCAATCACCGTAAAAAGCCAAAAAAGCTGGCTGATATTTGCTTGGTTTTGCATATTGAAGATAGTTATACCGCGACTTATTCTATTAAAAAATTGGAAAAACATAAATTAGTGGTTGGCACAAAAAAAGGTAAAGAGAAATATATTCAAATTACCGATAAAGGTGCAGAAATATGTGATCGATACCGCCAAGTGCGTGAAGCAGTTTTATTGCCATCTATGGACGCGACAGGCAAAACCAATGCCGAACTAACTGAAATGGCCAGCTTATTGCGCGTGCTTTCGGGCTTATATGACCAAGCGGCAAGGTCTGCCGCTTCGCTTTAAGGCTTAAAACGTATTAAAGCCTATTTTTGACCATAAGCTGAGATATAATTAATTGATTGTTTAAGATTGCTAACATAGGATAATATTAACCACTATTTTTAATTGGGTTTCTATTACTAATGTTTCAAATATTTGTCTTTTTGTGCGCTGCAGTTATCTCTGTTCCTATCGCCAAAAAGCTTGGGCTAGGCTCTGTGTTGGGTTATTTAATAGCCGGTGCTTTTATTGGGCCATTTGCTTTTGCTTTGGTGGGCGATCAGCTAGATGATGTGATGCATATTGGCGAATTTGGCGTTGTGATGATGCTGTTTTTAGTCGGGCTAGAATTACACCCTAAATTACTATGGAAAATGCGAACCTCGATTATTGGGCTTGGTGGTTTGCAATTATTATTGACCACATTAGTTATATTTTTAATTGCAGTATCGTTTGATTTGGCGTGGCAAACATCGTTAGTGGTTGGGCTTGTTTTATCATTGTCATCCACGGCTATTGTGTTGCAAACTTTAGAAGAAAAAGCAGTGCTAAAAACCAATGTTGGGCAAAGTGCTTTTTCTGTTTTGTTATTTCAAGATATCGCGGTGATACCTATTTTGGCCATATTGCCTTTATTAGTGATAGCGCCCGCTATAGATATTGCCGATGAACAAGGCTTAAGCGGTGCTTTGCAAGCTTTATTAATATTAACGGTTATGGTGGCTATAATATTGGCGGGGCGCTATTTAATTAGGCCTCTATTTAGAATTATAGCCAGCACCAAATTGCGCGAAATATTTACTGCAACTGCGCTAATGCTGGTGGTTGGCATTAGTTTGCTTATGGAATCGATTGGCCTTTCGGCGGCTTTAGGGGCTTTTTTGGCAGGGGTCGTGCTTGCCAATAGTGAATATAGGCATCAGCTTGAAGTTGAAATTCAACCATTTAAGGGCATGTTGCTTGGCTTGTTCTTTATTTCGGTAGGGGCGAGTATTGATTTTGATTTAATTATGTCTAGCCCTATGAAAATATTGGTTATTGCTACTTTACTAGTATTGGTTAAATTTTCTATTCTAATATTCATTGCTAGGGCGTTTGGTTTGCGTGGCTCTAGCAGTTTGATGTTTTCTTTTTCATTGGCACAGGGTAGTGAATTTGCGTTTGTGATATTACGTTTTGCTACTCAAAATAACGTGTTAACCACCGAATTAGTCGACCCGATTATTGTTGCGGTTATTATATCGATGGCATTAACCCCATTGCTTATGGTGCTTAATGATAGGCTGATGAAAAAAGATACCATCGATAAAATTAAGGATGATAAACGGCCTTATTCGGATGACATGGAATCGAATGGTGCTAAGGTGATTTTAGCAGGTTATGGGCGCTTTGGGCAAATTCTTGAACGGATGCTTAAGCTTAATAATGTGGATATGACCATATTAGAATATGACCCGTTGCAGGTGGATTTGGTGCGTAAATATGGTAATAAAATATATTATGGGGATGCGAGCCGCATGGAAATGCTTGGTGCTGCGGGCGCGGATGATGCCAAATTGCTAATTATTGGCATTGATGACCATGAAAAATCTAAAGAAATTATGGAAACCGCAAGACGATATTACCCGCATTTGAAAATATTTAGCCGCGCCCATGGGCGGCGTGAGGCGATAGAGCTTTACCGTGCGGATGCCGACTATGTCATACGCGATATATTTGGCTCGTCCTTATTGGCGGGCAGGGAAGCACTGGTTGAGCTTGGTGTTTCGGAGCGCAAAGCCATGCGTACCATGATGGTGTTTAGAGAATATGATGAAAAACGGTTAAAACAAACAGTTATCGAAGATGATGAAGATGACATGCTGGGTTTAGCCATAAGCCAGCAATATCATGCAGACTTGGCAAAGGTTATGGAAGACGATTTAGCAGAGTTAGATAAACAAGATGCGCAAAAGAGCGCATCTGATTCTATCCCATCTTAGCTGCTAAATGCGGCTTCTAGTGCGACTGTCATCATATCGCCAAACGTTTGCTCGCGCTCCATTGAAGTTGTTTCTTCACCTGTGATTAAATGGTCAGAAACGGTAAGCACGGTTAATGCGCGGCGGCCATAGCGGGTGGCTAGCGTATAGAGGGCTGATGTTTCCATCTCTACTGCCAATGCGCCATGTTTGGCAATTTGCATTAATGGCTCTTTTTCTAATGCATAAAACCGATCTGATGTTACGATGCCACCAACATGATGTCTGAAACCATGCTTTACGGCAGAAGCAGCGGCGTCGCGCAATAGTTCAAAATTGGCCGAAGGGGCATAATCCCAATTGTTCATTTCCATACGGTTAATGCTACTATCGGTAGAGGCTGTCATTGCAATTATAATATCACGCACTTTAACATCTTCTATTAACGCACCTGCAGAGCCAACTCTAATGGCTGTTTTAACACCATAGTCGCGAAATAATTCATTAACATATATGCTGATTGAAGGCACACCCATGCCTGTGCCCTGCACAGAAACTCGGTTGCCTTTATAAGTGCCTGTAAAACCAAACATACCCCTTACGGTCGAATAGCATTTAGCATCTTCTAAAAATGTTTCAGCGACCCATTTTGCGCGCTGAGGGTCACCTGGTAATAAAATTGTTTCGGCGATTTCGCCTTGTTGTGCTCCAATATGTGTGCTCATATACATTCCTTCTGTTTAATTAAGCGATGATAAGCTAATTTTTTTAATTTGCAAATTGAATAAAAAAAATACCATAATATAAATAAATATATTAAACATGCTTGTTATTAAAAAGATTATACTTATCTTGAAGTTAAATAATGGGTGCTAGAGGAATTATATATGTCTATTTGGGGAAAAATTGGTGGTGCAGCAGCAGGTTTAACTTTTGGTGGGCCGTTAGGCGCATTATTAGGCGCGGTGGCGGGGCATTATTTCTTTGATAAAGATGGCAGTTCTATTGAACAGCAACAAAACCAAAATGGCGATACCAAAAATTGGGCAAATAGCAATACCAACAATTGGAGCCGCGCACAACCAGAAGACAGTGTGATTTTTACCATGGGTATTATTGCCCTTGGCGCTAAAATGGCCAAAGCCGATGGCGTGGTTACATCCGATGAAGTGGCGGCGTTTAAACAAGTGTTTAAAGTGCCTGAGCATGAAGCCAAAAATGTTGCGAAACTATATAATATTGCCAAAAAAGATATTGCAGGCTACCAAGCCTACGCCAAGCAATTGGCCGATTTGTTTAAACATAAACGCGCAACTTTAGAAGATGTGATTGATGGGCTTTTTCATATTGCGAAAGCCGATGGCGTCATTCACCCCAAAGAAGTTGAGTTTTTAACCAATGTTGCCGAGATATTTGGGTTTTCTCAAGACGAATTTGACCGTATTGTCGCAAGACATGGTTCAAGAAGCGATAGTGGCGGCGTATCAGGCGAAGGCGACCCCTACAAAATACTAGGTGTAAAACGCGGTGACGACTCAAAAGACATAAAAACCGCTTACCGTAAACTAGTAACCGAAAACCACCCCGACAAACTAATAGCCCGCGGCGTGCCCAAAGAATTTATAGAAATTGCGAACGAGAAATTGGCACGCATTAACGCAGCTTACGACCAAATAACGAAATAAGTTCAATCTTGGGCGTTGGGTGTGTGCTCATGTACTATCGTACACTTCACACCCACCCGCCTACAATATTATCCTTATTTAGCTATTTTTATGTTGGGTTCGGTCTTGAGCGCTGGGTACATGTTCATGTCCTAAAGTACATTTTACACTCGGCCATCTACAATATTATCTTTATTTTGCTATTTTGTGTTGAGTTAAGGTCGGTCTTGGGCGTCTTGGGTATGTTCATGTACTGAAGTATATTACACACGCAACCGACAACAATTCATTTTAGTTTTGGTTATTTAGTTGCGGTGCTTAATATTCGCTTGATTATTTTTATAAATATTTTATGTTGCGGTGGCTAGATGGCTGGGCAATCGCTTGATTTATTAAGAGGAAAGTCCGGGCTCCATAAAAACACGATGCTGGATAACGCCCAGCGGGGGTGACCCTAGGGAAAGTGCAACAGAAATTAGACCGCCATATATATATGGTAAGGGTGAAATGGTGCGGTAAGAGCGCACCGCGTTTTTGGTAACAAAAATGGCATAGTAAACCCCATCGGGAGCAAGACCAAATAGGAGCGGCAGGTTCAGGGCTTTTGCCTATGATGGATGTGTTTTTACATCAGATCGTTCGGGTTGGTTGCTTAAGATATTTGGTAACAAATATATTAGATGAATGATTGTCTTTGACAAGACCCGGCTTATAGGCCATCTAGCTTTTTATCTTAAAAAATGTATGTAAATGATTCAATTTATTTGAAGTAAAACAGTTATTACAGATCTAAATTATTTTAGTTTTTCTTCCACTATTTTATGGTTAACGAAAGACTAATTCCATTGACTTCCATAAAAAACCATGATATTCCATAGTTATCCAGATAGTGTTACAATGTTGATGCTATAGCGGCGGATTTGAAATGATATTTTAAACATACTGGTTAGCGGTGGTAAGTTGGGAATATTTTTAACGAGGTGGGTGAGGCCACCTACCTCGTTGTTCAAATTATTATTTGTATTGAGTATGGTGGCTTATGGAACCGTTTGTTTCCTCCTTTCAAAATAAAATAGATAAAAAAGGCAGGGTTTCTGTGCCTGCGGCTTTTCGCTCGATTGTTGTTGCGAATGGGCTAAACCAAATATTTTGTTATTCTGCCTTAGATGTACCTGCTGTTGAAGCAGGTGGAAAACCACTTTTAACTAAAATATATCAATTACTTGAAGATTTACCGCCTTATAGTGAAGAGCGGGATATTTTATCGACTGCGCTGTTTGGCGGGTCGGAAAACCTTAAAATAGACAATGATGGCCGAATTATTTTGCCAGAAGCCATGCGAGAACATGCAAAAATTACCGATCATGTTACTTTTGTTGGTATGGGCGATAAATTTCGTATATGGTCGCCACAAATATTTGAAGAATATATGGCAGAAGCACGTATAAAAGCGATATCGCATAGAAAATTATTTGCTGATGCCCATAAGAAAAGCATGTAAATGACCGATAAA
>JABSRY010000012.1:0-8560 GCA_013214985.1 Hyphomicrobiales bacterium | reverse complement strand
TTTTAATGAATGAGGTGCTTGAAACCTTAGCGCCAAAAGAAAATGATGTTATTGTTGATGCTACATTTGGGGCGGGTGGTTATAGCCGCAATATATTAAATGCGGCACCTTGCAAACTTTATGCAATTGACCGTGACCCAAATGCCCAAATAGCCGCTGATGAAATGAAAACTGAATATGGCGATAGGTTTGAGTTTTTAACTGGGCAATTTGGAGATATGCAAGAATTACTTGTTGCACGTGACGTCGAAAAGGTAGATGGCATTGTGCTGGATATTGGTATTTCATCAATGCAAATAGACCAAGCGGAGCGCGGTTTTTCGTTTCAGCGTAATGGCCCGTTGGATATGCGGATGAGCGCTTCTGGTGTTTCGGCTGCTGATATTGTGAATAGTTTTTCTGAAGCAGATTTAGCCCGAATATTTTATATTTTGGGTGACGAAAAACGCAGCTACCCAATTGCGGGGGCGATTGTAAGAGGGCGGGTTGAAAAGCCGTTTGAGACAACGCTTGAGCTGGCCAGTTTAATTGAGAATACGGTTTCTAAAGGCAAATCCAAAATTCACCCAGCGACTAAAGTTTTTCAGGCATTAAGAATTTTTATCAACCAAGAATTAAACGAATTGGTAAAGTCGTTAAATGCTGCCGAGCGGATATTAAAACCCAATGGGCGGTTGGTTGTGGTTAGTTTTCATTCGCTTGAAGACCGTATTGTAAAGAAATTTTTAAAAAGCCGTACGGGCAATCTTTCTGCGCCTTCTCGGCATGTTATGGTGGTTGATGAAACCGAAAAACCAAGTTTTACGTTAATAAATCGTAAGGTAATTACGGCTACAAAGGATGAATTGGATATAAATGTTCGTTCAAGATCAGCCAAATTACGCGCAGCAATGCGTACCGATGGGGCAATGTTTAGCGAATATTTTAATCCGTTACCGCAAATGCCAAATTTAGGCTAATTGTTTAACTGGTTTAATTGCAAAAGTAGAAGAATTTCATGTTTAGATATTTACTCATTGCAGGCATAATTTTAGTGTCACTTATGACATTTCAATTATATGAAGTGAGCTATAATACCAATGATATTCGTAGTAATATTAGGTTATTAAAAACCGAGATTACCCGCGAAAAAGAAAAAATAAATGTATTACGCTCTGAATTAAGTGCTGCAAAATCGCCCGATAATCTTAAAAAATTAAGCGATTCGCTGCTTAAACTTACGCCACAAGAAATTGATCAATTTATTACAATTGATCAATTACCAAAAAAGAGTGAAACGCCTAAAGATGAGGCCGATACATTGAGCGATAAAGATAAAGCTCTGTATGACCCAATTGGCGAACTTTCTGCAGAAGTGATTAAAGAAAATTAACCATTTATAGTTATATTTACCATAACGTTTCTAAAATTATTTTTTTATGTGAGCCTTTTTGCGCTCAATTGAGGTTAATGGTAATGCAAGACAGTTTAGCGACATTTCCAGAGCAGAATAATTTAACCAAATTAAAAGTAAGAATTGCAAAAAAAATAGACCATAATCAGGTGTTTAAACGCCGATTATATATATTATCTGGCATGTGTTTAATGCTGTTTGCATTTTTATTTATACGGCTTATTGTCATTGGTTTAAACCCACATGAACAAGTTGCTAGAGTTGCGGCGAGTACTGCCGTTATCGAAAAACCTCGCCCTGATATTGTAGATCGTAATGGTGAAATATTAGCGACCGATATTATCGTACCCTCGTTATTTGCCAATCCTCAGAAAATTGAAGATGTTGAAGGCACGCTTGATCAGCTTGGTTTGGTGTTTCCTAATTTAAATTGGGATCAAATGCGCAAACGCCTGAATAGTAACTCACGCTTTGCTTGGATTAAACGAGAAATTACCGAAGAGCAGAAAAATAAAATTCACGCGTTGGGCATACCTGGTATGTTTTTTACCGAAGAAAGAAAACGATATTACCCTTCTAACAATTTAGCGTCTCATGTGATGGGGCATGTGAATATTGACCATGAAGGCAAAGCGGGGCTTGAATCATTTATCAACTTTGTTAAGCCCGAAAAGTTAAAAAATTATAAGCAAGAAAATGCAGGCAAAATTTACAAACCATTGGTGAGTAGTTTGGATTTAAACGTGCAGTTTGCAGTGCATGACGAGTTAACCAAAGCCATTGATAAATTTAAAGCCATTGCGGGCATGGGTTTGGTGTTGGATATTAATATGGGCGAAGTGATTAGCATGGTTAGTTTGCCAGATTATGACCCAAATGAACCGACGCAGGCGTTAGAAGCAATACGCATGAACCGTACAACTGGCGGTACATTTGAGCTTGGTAGTGTGTTTAAATTGCTTACCATGGGTATGGGCATTGATTATGGTGTTACCACCTTAGAAGGTGGTTATGATGCGACTAATCCGTTAAAAGCGGGGCGAAAATTTATTGGCGATTATCATGGTAAAAAACGTTATTTAACAGTACCAGAAATTTTTAAATATTCCTCTAACATTGCCACTGCTAAAATGGCGTTGGAAGTTGGTGCAGACCGCCAACAACAGTTTTTAAGAAAAATCAACTTGCTGGATAAGTTAGAAACCGAATTATCGGGCAGTGCAAGGCCGCATTATCCATCCAAAAAACGGTGGAAACGGGTTAGTACTATTACAATTTCTTATGGCCATGGCATTGCGGTTACGCCGTTGCAAGGCATTGTTGCAAGTGCGGCAATGATGAATGGCGGGTATTTTGTACCGCCGACATTTTTAAAACGCACAAATGATGAAGCCGAATATTACCGTCAAAGAGTGATTAAGTCAGAAACTAGCCGAGACTTGGTATATTTAATGCGCTTAAACGCACTAGAAGGCAGTGGTAAAAAAGCAACGGTGAAGGGGTATTTGGTTGGCGGAAAAACTGGTACGGCCGATAAACCCATTAATGGTGGTTATAGTAAAGATAAATTGATTGCATCTTTTTTGAGTGTATTCCCAACTGATAAGCCTAAATATATGATGTTAATTTCGTTAGATGAGCCTAAAGGCTTGCCCGAAACGCATAATTATAAAACAGCAGGTTGGAACGCCGCACCAACAACGCAGAAAATTATTAAACGTATTGCCCCTTTATTAGGGCTTGCACCTAGATTTTACAATAAGCAAGTTAACGGCGCTGACCTGTTAGACGTTGCACATAATTAGAACAAATTAAGTGCTTATAAGAATTATAAATATGGATGATCTGAATGAAATTTAATGCGTTAATCGGGCAAATTGCAAATGTTGAAATAAGCGGTAATACCGACATGGATATTACAGGGCTTGAGGCAGATAGCAGACAGGTTAAGACTGGTTATTTATTTGCAGCGCTAAAAGGTGTGGCGCTTGATGGCACAAAATTTATTGGCAATGCCATAAAGGCGGGGGCAACAGCAATTTTAGTAGATGCGGGTTATGAGGGTGAAATGTCTGACGATGTTGCGTGGATAAAATCGAGCGAACCCCGCAAAACTTTAGCCTTTTTGGCTGCCAATTTTTACCCAAAGCAGCCACCGTTTATATTAGCGGTTACAGGCACTAATGGTAAATCGTCTAATGCAGATTTCTTGCGTCAGATATTTGCGCGCGCGGGCAAAAAAGCCGCTAGCCTTGGTACTTTGGGTGTGCAGATATGCGAAACTGGTCAAGCAGACAGGCATATTGAGCTGCATCATACATCGCCAGACCCTATTACATTGCATAGGATATTGTACCAATTAGCTGAAGAAGGCGTTGAATATCTATCGATTGAAGCGAGCAGCCATGGGCTTGAGCAAAACCGCATTGACGGCGTTAAAATATGTGCTGCGGGTTTTACCAACCTGACGCTAGACCATTTAGATTATCATTCGAATATGGAAGAGTATTTTGAAGCTAAAATGCGTTTATTTACTGAATTATTACCAAAAACCTCGCCAGCTGTTGTTTCGGCAGATGGCGGTTATTCGGTGCGTGTTGCCAATATTGCAGGTTTTGCGGGTAGTAATGCAAAATCGGTTGGGTTTAAAGGCAATTATATAAAACTGTTATCGGTCGAAAATTTGCATGCAGGGCAGAGAATGCGTTTTATCTTGGCCGAAAAAATGTATGAGGTAGATTTGCCACTTATTGGGGTTTTTCAGGTTGAAAATGCGTTAGTCGCGGCAGGGCTTGCTTTGTCGATGGATGGCGTTGAAACAGAATATGTCATTAAAGCGCTTGAGAGTTTACAGGGCGCTAAGGGGCGGCTTGAGCATGTTGGTAACAGCAAAACAGGTGGGCGAATATTTGTAGATTTTGCCCATACGCCAGATAGCATAGAAAATGCGCTAACGGCGTTGCGACCTTATTTAGAAAAGCCGGCAAAGCTTATAGTGATTTTTGGTTGTGGTGGCGATAGAGACCAAACTAAACGGCCTTTAATGGGCGAAGCGGCTACAAAATATGCGGATATTGTTATTTTAACCGATGATAACCCAAGATATGAAAATGCCGAAGATATTAGAGCTATGGCGAAAGTTGGTTGCCCAGATGCCATTGAAATCGGCAATAGAAGCAAAGCCATCGCGCATGGTATTTCATTATTAAAAGACGGTGATATATTAATGGTTGCTGGCAAAGGGCATGAAGCAGGGCAATCTATAAATGGTAAAGTGATTGGTGTTTCTGACCAGATTGAAGTTTTAGAATTTTTGAAAGCAAATAATGACCAGTAATATTTTGTGGCAAGCAGAAGAGTTAATAAACGGCCTTGATGGGAAATTGGTTGCGGGTGAATTGTCTGCCGCTAATGGTATTTCGATTGATAGCCGCGATATTAAGCATGGTGATGCGTTTTTTGCCATTAAAGGCGATTCATTTGACGGGCATGATTATACCGACAAAGCTGCAAATAATGGCGCCGCGGTTATTGTAATTTCTGACGAAAAATATATAACTAAAAAAGCGGGCGTTGCTACCATATTGGTGGATGATGTTTTGGCATCGCTTGGCCGCTTGGGCGTTGCTGCGCGTAAGCGCACAAATGCAAAAATTATAGCAGTGACAGGCAGTGTTGGTAAAACATCGACAAAAGAGTTTTTACGCGCTTGTTTGATGCATTGCGGCAAAACCCATGCCTCTATTAAAAGCTTTAACAACCATTGGGGCGTGCCGATTAGTTTGGCGCGTATGCCCAAGGATACTGAAT
Organism: Hyphomicrobiales bacterium; assembly: GCA_013214985.1. GTDB lineage: Bacteria > Pseudomonadota > Alphaproteobacteria > Rhizobiales > OSC116 > OCS116. The sequence goes on along the minus strand of JABSRY010000012.1, from coordinate 3,357 downwards.
TTGGTATTTTTGAAATTGGGATGAGCCATTTAGATGAAATTACCCCATTGGTTAAAATGGTAATGCCAAATTTGGCGATTATTACCACGATTGCCCCCGCGCATTTAGGCCATTTTAAAGATTTGGAGGAAATTGCTCTGGCAAAATCTGAAATATTTGACGGATTGGCTAAGGATGGCATCGCAATATTAAACCATGATAATGAATTTTTTGATTATTTAAAGCAAAAGGCAACGGCTAAAGGAGTTAGAAATATTCAATCTTTTGGTAAGGCTAATCAGGCTGATATGCAGTTGGTTTCGGCTGAATTGTTGCCCAATGGCTCTAATGTTGTTGCGCGTTTTGGTGGTGCTGAATTGGAATATTTTATCGGCAGTGCTGGTATGCATCAGGTGCAAAATAGCCTAGGGTTGTTGTTGGCAATTGGGCTGATGGGTGTAGATTTAAATGAGATATTGCCAGTATTGAAAACCATAGAATTAAGCGATGGGCGCGGGGCGCGAACCGAAATTGCTATTAAAGATGGCCAGATAATGCTGATTGATGAAAGTTATAATGCTAACCCAGCTTCGATGGTTGCGGCGTTTAGCGTTTTGTCGGCGCAGATGCCTAAAAATGGTGGGCGCAGAGTGGCTATTATAGGCGACATGCTAGAGCTTGGCGCGCAATCAGCCGAAATACATGCTGCCCTTGCTAAAGATATTGCAGATGCTAAGATAGACGTTGTATTTGCATGTGGGGAAGACATGAAAAGTTGTTACAATTTACTATCTATTGAAAAAATGGGGCAATATGCACAAAATTCTTCTTTATTGGCAAAAAGTATATTAGAAAACATCTATCCTAATGATGTGGTGATGGTTAAGGGTAGTTTAGGCAGTAAAATGTCTTTGATTGTTAATAAAATTAAAAATAATAAATAGGCAATTTTATGATCCATTATCTATTGAGCGAGTGTAGTGAATATTTTTCATTTTTAAACGCCTTTGGTTATATTACTTCTCGGGCAGGTGCTGCGGTTTTAACTTCAATGTTATTGGTGTTTTTATTTGGCCCCAGTTTAATTAAACAACTTAAAATTAAGCAAGGTGATGGCCAACCGATTAGAGAAGATGGCCCCCAGAGCCATTTATTGACTAAAAAGGGCACACCAACCATGGGCGGGCTTATGATTTTAATGGGTATTGTTGTCAGTACTTTATTATGGTCAGATTTAAGTAATATGTATGTTTGGTATGTGTTATTTGTGACGGTTGGTTTTGGTGTTATTGGCTATTATGATGATTATTTAAAAGTAAAAAAGCGTTCTGCAAATACCAAATTTTCTGGCAAAATACGTTTGTTATTAGAATCTTTGGTCGCTATTGTTGCGGTTAGCGGCATTATGATGTTGCAACGCGATGGCCTAAATACCGCTTTGGCTTTTCCTATTTTTAAAGATTTATTGGTTAATTTGGGTTGGTTTTTCCCGGTATTCGCGGTGTTTACTATTGTTAGTTTTGGCAATGCGGTTAATTTAACCGATGGCTTGGATGGCTTGGCGATTGTACCTGTTATGATTGCAGCCGCAACATTTGCCTTAATTGCATATGTGGTTGGGCATTCGATATTTTCGGGCTATTTACAAGTGCATTATGTGCCAGGCACTGGTGAGCTTTCTATATTATTAGGGGCGCTTATCGGCGCTGGTATTGGCTTTTTATGGTTTAATGCACCGCCTGCTATGATTTTTATGGGTGATACAGGCTCGCTAGCTTTGGGTGGCACATTGGGCGTTGTTGCCGTGGCTATTAAACATGAAATTGTGTTGGCAATTGTGGGTGGTTTATTTGTGCTTGAAACGGTTTCGGTTGTTGTGCAAGTTGCATCTTACAAACTTACGGGTAAAAGAGTTTTCAGAATGGCGCCATTGCACCATCATTTTGAACAAAAAGGTTGGGCAGAACCAACTATTGTTATTAGATTTTGGATTATTGCGGTGATTTTGGCGATGATTGGTTTAGCGACGCTTAAACTGCGCTAAAGTTTATTATAGAAGATTGAATGTTGTAAATGATAGATTTAAGTAAGTTCAAACACCAAAAATTTGCGATTTTTGGGTTAGGTAAAAGTGGTTTATCTACCGCAAAAGCTTTGCAAAAAGCAGGTGCAATTGTTTATTTATGGGATGATAACGAAGTTTCGCGAGTAAAAGCCACTGAGCTGGGTTTTAAACTAGTGGATTTATCTGAACTAGATTTTTTGAACTTAGATGGTTTGATCTTAAGCCCTGGTGTGCCGTTAACGCACCCAAAACCGCACTGGACAGTCGATAAAGCGAATGCCGCCAAAATTCCTATCATTGGTGATGTTGAACTGTTTTTGCAAGCCGTTAAGCAAGTGGATGATGTGACGCTAATTGCTGTCACTGGCACCAATGGCAAATCTACATCGGTTAGTTTAATTTATCATATATTAAAAAATACGGGTTTAGATGTGCATTTGGGTGGTAATATTGGCACAACACCCGTGCTGAACATGCCTAAAGCCATTGCCAACCGAGTATATATTGTCGAACTTTCTAGCTACCAGATTGACTTAATGCCATCGTTACAAAAAAAAGGCTTTGCGCCAGATGTTGCGGTGCTAATTAATGTTTCGCCAGACCATATTGACCGCCATGGCACGATTGAAAATTATGCCAAAATTAAATCTCAAATTTTTGCAATACAAGAGAACAATAAGCTAGCCATTTATGGTATTGATGATGAATTTGGTGCGGCTTTTATTAAAAAATCTAAAACTAACAAGCCTGTCGGGATTTCGGCGATTGATAAATCGGCCAGTTATTATTGCAAAAATGCGATGGTATATCAGGCGAATAAGCTATTGTTTAATTTGCAGGATGCACGCAATTTGCAGGGTGTACATAACGCCCAAAATGCCGCAATAGCTTATGAAATTGCAAAATATTTTAACATTGATGATGATATAATTAGTCAGAATATGTTAAGCTTTGCGGGGCTTGCGCACCGCATGGAATATGTCGGTAAAATTGAACTTGAAAATGGCGAAGTGTTATTTATCAACGATAGCAAAGCCACTAATGTTGAGGCGGTAAAATCTGCCTTGGGGGCGTTTGATAATATTTATTGGTTGGCTGGCGGTGTTGCTAAAGAGGGCGGTTTGACATCTATAACCAATGTGCTTGGAAAAATTGAAAAAGCATATCTTTTTGGAGATTCTTCACAGGTTTTTGCTTCTGACTTAATTGGAGTGGCTAATTTTGAAGTTTTTTCAACAATGAAGGCCGCTATTAATAAAGCCCTAACAGAAATAGTGCAAGCTAGCCCTGATGGTCAAAAAGTTATTTTACTT
>JABSRY010000119.1 GCA_013214985.1 Hyphomicrobiales bacterium | reverse complement strand
ACTTAGAAGAAGGTTCGATCATTGCACTTGACCGAAAAGTAGGCGAAGCGATTGATATTTATGTCAATAATCGACATGTTGCTCGCGGAGAAGTGGTGATGAGTGATGGACGTCTTGGCGTAACCATGACTGAAATCATCAAAAGTGAATCGTAGAAGCAACCTATATTGAGAATGAGTGAATTATAATGAGATTGTTAATAATAGGCACATTAAATGGTCAACTAACCACCGCTACAAAAATGGCGATGGATAAAGGCGCAAAAGTAATTCATGCCGATGACATTATCAAAGCATTACACATTGTTAGAAGCGGCAAAGGTGCCGATTTAGCCATGGTTGATGTGAATTTAAACATTGCGCAGCTTATTAAATCATTTAACGATGAACATATTCATATTCCTGTCGTGGCATGTGGTGTTGAAAATGATGCAAGCGCTGCTGTTAGGGCTATCAAAGCTGGTGCAAAAGAATATATCCCCCTACCGCCAGATGCCGATATGATTGCCGCCATTATTGCTGCGGTTAGTGATGAAAAACACAAAATGATTTGCCGCGATGTGGCTATGGAACGGGTTGTTGAGCTTGCAAAACAAGTGGCACCCTCACAGGCTTCTATTTTAATTACCGGTGAAAGTGGTACTGGTAAAGAAGTCATGGCGCAATATATTCACAACCAGTCTAAACGTAAAGATAAACAATTTATCTCTATTAACTGTGCTGCAATTCCTGAACATCTGATTGAATCTGAATTATTTGGCCATGAAAAAGGCGCGTTCACGGGTGCTGTTGCCCGCAGAATCGGCAAATTTGAAGAAGCCAGCGGCGGTACATTATTGTTAGACGAAATTAGCGAAATGGATGTACGCCTGCAAGCCAAATTATTGCGGGTTATTCAAGAGCGGATAGTAGACCGAGTGGGCGGTACAAAACCTGTTGCGGTTGATATTCGAATTATCGCAACCTCTAACCGCGACTTGCTGCAAGCTGTACGCGAAGGCACATTTCGTGAAGATCTATTATTTAGATTAAACGTGGTCAATTTAAAACTGCCCGCTTTGCGCGAGCGCCCAAATGATATTGCAGTATTGGCCGAACATTTTGTGCAAAAATATTCAACAATGAATGGCATCGACATTAAGCCCATAAGCAAAGCTGCTATTAACCAATTGAAACAAGGCCAATGGAAAGGCAATGTGCGGGAACTTGAAAATACCATTCACCGTGCCGTATTGCTTTCGCTTGACGATACAATTAGTGAAGAAAATTTACGCACACCTGAAGGTTTTAAAATTGGACAAAATGACCATAGTGACCCAGCAGGCCATGCGGCATTAACCGCCGAGGCAGCCAGTGCCGCACTAATTGGGCAAACTGTTGCAGAAGTAGAGCAGGGCTTAATATTAAAAACTTTAACCCATTGCTTAGGCAACAGAACCCATGCCGCAAATATTTTAGGTATTTCGATCCGTACCTTGCGCAACAAATTAAAATTATATGGCGAATCTGGTGTTGAAGTGCCTGCACCAAAATCTGGCGAAAGCGTTAATGTTATACCAAGGCCTTATGCTTAAATAAAATATTTAATTATAGAATGAGATAGAACCGAATGAGCGAATTATCAACATCAGATGCAAGTGTACCAACAAGTGCAAGCAATGCTGAAGCAGTACCCCAAAGTATTGCTGCATCTGGCAAAACGAGTTCAGCTTTTCCCTCTGTATTTCCTAGTATTAAATCATTATTAGGCCGTGCAGATATTGGTTTTGCTGTTGGCATCATCGCTATTTTGACGATAATGATTTTGCCGCTGCCAGCTTATCTACTCGACTTTACCTTGGCAATATCGATTAGCTTTAGTGTTCTAATTTTGATGAATTCATTATTTATCTCTAAGCCTTTAGAATTTTCAGTTTTTCCGACTGTTTTACTGATTGCAACCTTGCTTAGGCTTTCGCTTAACTTGGCATCGACACGTCTGATTTTATCCAAGGGGCATGAAGGCCCTGGCGCGGCTGGTAAAGTAATTGAGGCCTTTGGCGCATTTGTGATGCAAGGCAATTTCATTATTGGGGTGATTGTATTCTCAATTCTGGTGTTGGTAAATTTTGTAGTTATTACCAAAGGTTCCGGCCGTATTGCCGAAGTGGCAGCCCGTTTTAGCTTAGATGCCATGCCTGGTAAACAAATGGCGATTGATGCCGATTTAAGTGCAGGCATTATTGGTGAAGATGAAGCCAAACAAAAACGTAGTGACTTAGAAGCTGAATCTGCCTTTTTTGGTTCTATGGATGGTGCTAGTAAATTTGTTAAAGGCGATGCAATTGCTGGCCTTATCATTACCTTTATTAATGTAATTGGCGGTATTTTAGTCGGCGTTGTGCAAAATGGCATGTCGATGAGCGCCGCGGCCGAAAGCTATACATTATTAACAATTGGTGATGGTTTGGTTAGCCAAATACCTGCACTTATTGTTTCGGTTTCGGCAGGTTTATTAGTTTCTAAAGCGGGTGTGAAAGGCAGTGCGGACAAAGCTTTTATCAGCCAACTTGGTGCTTACCCTAAAGCGCTTGGTATAGCATCGGTTATGATGTTTGGCATGGCAATGTTGCCTGGTATTCCGCTTTTTCCATTTTTACTGATTAGTGCGGGCGCGGGCTATGGTGCATATAGAGGTACAAAAAAACAACAAAAAGCCGAAGTAAACAGAAAAGCGGTTACATTGGCCAAAGATGTACTTGAGCAAACCAAAGATGATGATGAGCCAATTGCCACAGCTTTAAAAATGGATGAGCTGCGCCTAGAAATTGGCATTAATTTATTGCCACTTATTAAAAATAAAAATAGCGAAGAAGAAGAAGATCGTTTAACCCAACAAATTAAAGCATTGCGCCGCCAACTTGCAACCGACATGGGCTTTATCATGCCATCGGTTAGAATTTTGGACAATGTTAGGCTTGAAGGTAATGATTATAACATTCGCATTAAAGAAGTTGAAGCGGGTAAAGGCAGTATTTACATTGACCAACTTATGGTAATGGAACCAACGGGCGCGCCCATTGAGCTACCTGGCACGCATACAGTTGAACCAACATTTGGCATACCCGCAACTTGGATTGCCGAAAGTTTGCGCGATGAAGCGAATATGCGCGGTTACACAGTGGTTGACCCCGCGACCGTTTTGGCCACGCATTTAACCGAAACAATTAAAAATAACATGGCCGACTTATTGTCGTATGGCGAAGTAAAAGGCTTGTTGCAAGAACTACCCGAAAACCATAAAACATTACTTGAAGACATTAGCCCATCATTAATCAGCGTTTCGGGCATCCAACATGTGTTACAAACTTTATTGACCGAACGAATTTCTATCCGCGATTTACCGACTATATTAGAAGCGATTGCAGAAATTATTGGCGTATCGCAAAACCCTGCGGTAATTTCGGAACATGTACGCACCCGCCTCGCCCGCCAAATATGCGCGGCTAATGCCGATTTTGACGGCAATTTGGCGTTTATTACCTTAAGCCCAGAATGGGAGCAAAAATTTGCCGACGCGTTAATTGGACAAGGGGATGACAGACAATTGGCCATGGCGCCAAGCCAACTACAAGAATTTATAACTTTGGTACGCGAACAGTTTGAACAAGCAGCCGCCTCGGGTGAAAACCCAGTATTATTAACCAGCCCAGGTGTGCGCCCATATGTGCGTTCGATTATCGACCGTTTTAGAAATCAGACATTTGTAATGTCGCAAAATGAAATTCACCCACAAGCGAAATTAAAAACCGTTGGGCAAATTTAAAATATACATTTGATCATTTACAAAATAAATTGAAAAAGATAGCGATATAAACATGGCAACACATATTTTTAGAGGAAAAAATAAGGAAGAGGCATATAATAGCTTATATGCCATGGCGGGCAAAGATGTGTTTATTATCCGTGAATTTACCGACCAATCTGACTTATATTGCATTGAAGCGGCGCCTAAAGTTTCTAACACTAGTGTTAAAGAAAATGCGATACCGCAAAATGTTAGTGTAGAAACCCATGATGTTTTAAGCCCCGCTGCGATTGAAGACAAGCCAGAGATTACTAGAGACAATAATGTCGAACGCCTTACTATTTCTCAGCTATTGAGCCACTTAAGATTTGCGGGTTTTCATGAGCTTACTTTAAGACAATTTGTATATTGGGTTAAGCAACAAAATGACACCGACCCGAGCATAAACAGAAACCAACCTAAAGATATTGCGCTGCATAAATTTGCTGAATATTTAAGCATTCAAAAAGTTATATCGCCAATCAAAGCTAGCCCTAATAACCCAATTTTATTAGTTGGCCCGCCTGGTTCGGGCAAAACGGTTACAACCGCAAGGCTTTGTGCAAAGGCGCTAATGAGCGGAGAAGTTGTCGATTTTGTCACGCTTGATTGTGTCCGCACGGGTGCTGTTGAACAATCAAAAGCGCTAACGCGATTTTTAGAAGTGAAGCTAACCGAAATTGAAAATATTGCACAATTTAAACAATGGATGGATGGATATCATAAAAATTTAAACCATAATACTACCTTTATCGATAGTTTATCGACTAATATTTATGACATGAATGACATGCGTTGGCTGCTAGATTATATGGAAGCCGCTGAACAAAATGGCATTACTATTGAACCCGTATTGGTAATTAATGCCAGTACAGATGCGACCACAATTGGCGATTATGCGACTACTTTTAAATCGATGGGCGTTAGCCGTGCTATATTAACTTGTTGGGATATTGCCAGCAAACCTGCTGCTACATTTAGTGCAATTATTGATGCCGATATTAAAATATCGATGATTTGCGATAGCCCATATTTAACCAGCGGATTGGAGGAACTAACCGCACTGACCCTTGCTCAAAAGCTTGCCGAGAAAAAGGGCATGCCCGCTTGGCTCGAACAGATAGGCAAACTGAAATAATATATAATAACACCCTAAATTGGTAAGAAACAGAAACCCATAAGTCGCAATATAAACATTGAGATTTGCCTTATCGGCACGTTATCCGACTTTTCTAACTTCAACTATAAAGCTACCCAATTCTTGACGTAATTTAATTAATTTTTGTTCTTGATCCGTTAACAATTCGGATACTTCAAGAACTCTAGCTGCCGATTGTTCCGTTGTTAATGTCGCATCATTTACACCCGATATGCCTTTACTAACATCAGATGTACCGACCGCAGCTTCCTCGACATTAGCTGCGATTTCACGCGTTGCTATACTTTGTTGCTCAACCGCGGCCGCAATCCCAGAAGAGGTCTCACTAATTTTATTAACTGTTCTACTAATATGATTATTAGCTTCAACAGTTCTTTTTGTAGATTCTTGTAAAGTTGATATTTGTTGCGTAATTTCAATGGTTGCACTTGCCGTTTGAGCAGCAAGACCTTTGACTTCTTGAGCAACAATTGCGAACCCTCTTCCTGCATCACCAGCTCTTGCTGCTTCTATTGTTGCATTTAGTGCCAACAAGTTGGTTTGGGCTGCAATATCTGAAATAAGTGATACCACATCCCCAATTTGTTTTGATGCCATTGATAATTCTTGAATATCATTTGAAATTTCTTTAGATTTCTGAACAGATTGATGTGCTATTTCTGCAGAGTCAACAACTTGACGGCTAATTTCTGTAATTGATGACGTCAACTCTTCAGCGGCACCAGCAACATTTTGCATGTTGGACGAAGCTTCTTCTGCTCCTGACGCTACTATTAACGCTTGGCTTTGTGCACTGTTTGATGCTTTAGAAACTGAATTAGACGATTTACGCAATTCAATGATTGTTTCTGATACATTATTCACAATGTTTTCAAGTTCTTGATTAGACTCATCACACAATTCACAAAAATTATCGTGACGTTCTTTAATTCTGTAGGTCGCAGTATTAATACTTTGCGCGGCACTTCTAAAACTACCAACCATGCCTTTCTCGGCAATTAAACGAAAATGTTGGTTGCGTGCCACATAATCCAAACAGGCTTTAGATTCTCTTAAATATGCATCGGTTCTATCAATCAACAAATTGACGGCATGCATCAAGTCATTCAACTCGCCTTTTTCTTTTATGCCTAAAATTCGTTGCTCAAAGTCGCCATTTGCGGCGCTAAGGCATACTTCAGTAATTCGGGCGATTAACCGCCTCTTAGATAAAAAAGTCATAATTTTTTCCAATTTTAAAATATATATCTAAACATGTGTTTAATTCATCTATAACCGCGTCTTCGACGTTGACCAACGGTTGCAATATATTCATCATAAGCAACGCTTTGTTGAAGCAACTTATTTACTAAGATTTCTTCAGCAGCAAGTATTCCATCTTTGCGGTTTGCATGACGGTTTTCTTCTTCCCATAACTCTGTATAAAGTGGAATAATATGTTCATCTAAGATACTTCGATCTGGTACGCGTCGATTGGAATGATATCCGATTATTTCATTCGCAGAGTTCCAACTTGGTGTGACATGGGCGTAAACCCAGTAATAATCTCCGCACTTTGTTCGGTTATTTACGTAAGCAAAAATTTCTTTGCCAGATTTCAAACTATCCCATAAAACTTTAAAAATACATCTGGGCATTTCTGGATGTCGAATAATATTATGCGGTTTTCCTATTATTTCAGCTTCAGTATAACCAGAAATATCTAAAAAAACTTTGTTAGTGTAGGTTAAATGTCCTTTTAAATCAGTTTTGCTGACAATGATATCATCATCATTAAAAAATTGTTCAACGCCAGTCAGTAATTTTTCTTTTGCCATTCCAAATTTCTTTCGAATAAGTTGACTATACCAACTACCGCTAAAAATGAAGGAGGAACTAAACAATGAACCGATAGTAGAAATAGAGAGATTTCATCTTTATCACTTATCTATATATAATTAACAGTAAGGGTTAATAAAACATTAAGACTTTGTAGTAACCTCGCGTTAAAGCTACAAAAACCACAAGGTCTAGAACATTTATTATAAGAGTTTTAGACCAATTATAATTTTTATTTTCTAAAATATGTAAACTGTAAATTGCGTCGAGCAAAAATTAATATCTTGTAAAGGCAGTGTTAAGTAGATTATATGGAAGCCGTTGCTACATATAGTGCAACTATTGATGCTGATATTAAAATATCGATGATTTGCGATAGCCCATATTTAACCAGCGGATTGGAGGAACTAACCGCACTGACCCTTGC
>JABSRY010000118.1 GCA_013214985.1 Hyphomicrobiales bacterium | reverse complement strand
AGTGCTCTCAAACCACGTATAATAAATCGGTGTATTCGATCGCATCTTATCAATGCCGTAAGCGGATATATATCCTAATCATAACATGTTTTTGTTTTACATCATTAGAATGAATTAAAATAACATCATAAACTTGGTCAAGTGCATCTAAAAACTCCTCCATTTCAACAGATGTGATTATATTGTTGAATTTTTCTGTTGAAGAGCCTGCGAACATAAATTTTAAGTTAGATTTATTATCGTCAATGACACAATCTTCTAATTCACAATCGCCATTAATGATGTCTAAGAAGCCTAGTTTGCTCTTATTATCATTGGTTTTGGTTGGCAGTAGGCTATTCGCATCAAAGTCTAGGATAAGAGTTTTAACACCTTCCATGTCCAATATACGACCAAGGTTTAGTAATGTTTCGTATGTCTCATCTGATTTAATACCTGAAATCATGAAATGTTTTTGAAAACCATTGCCTGACTGAACCATTAGATTGTCTGCTAAATCTAGAAAACTATCTGCATATTCGGTGTCAAGATGGGCAAGAATGTCATTCTTTAATTTATTATATTGACGTTTTGAGGCCTTATTAGATGGGATAGCCGACATGAATGCCAAGTCATCAAATGAAATACTACCTTTTGGTGAATAATATGCAGTATCATCTAAATCTTTATTCTTTACGCCATTTGAGCTGCTGTTAGGTTCACTGTCTTTCGAAACAATAGAAGCGTTAATTTCTTTAGACAAATTTACCAAGTTTTGGGGTTGTGCAAGCTTATCAAACTTCTTAAGCGTTCTTGTGACCGCAATTAGGATGCCAATTAGAAAAGCAACAACGCCCATTACCGCTACAATCATGGAGGCTTTTATGCCTGCGGGTTTTAACGGGGCAACCGCTGGCGAAATCACATGCACTTGCGAAGTATCTAGAGATGTTTTGTTTCGAACATCGGCTTCTCTAAACTTTGCTAAATAAGAATCTAACAATGTTCTATTTGCGCTAGCTTCTCTTAATATAACATTCAACTCAACTTCTTGTTTTAACGAATTCGCTTCGTTGTTTTTTAAACCGTCTAATTCTGATTTAAGAGAATTTTCTCGTCGTCTAGAGATTTGAGCCTCATTACGTAGTGACAATAAAATATTTTGTGCTTCAGTTCTGACTTGCGCATTAACATTATTTAGTTCAGCATTCAATGCCACCAAGTTAGGGTGAGAGGGCAATAAAGTTTCGGACAAAACCACAATACGACGTTGAATAGTCAATATTTGTTGGCGATATTGTTGTATGACACTCGAATTCAACACACCTGAAGCCGCATTTAAATTACCATTTCTATTTAGTAAATTTGTTATTGTGCTAGACCTAGCGGTCACTTCTACCCGCTGAGCGGTTGCAGCAGCAATACTGGTATTTAAAGCAGATAAACGTTCCGATAATAAACGTTGGTTATTTTGCCCTAAGAAAATTCCGTTTTTAATTCTATAATCTACAATTTTTGCATCCATAACGCGTTGTTTTGCTTGCAGGTCTCTTACTTTTTCTGCCAACCAATTAGATGCGTTATTATTTAGCGATGAATCTTCGTTAGATTTTTGTTGCTTATATACTTCGGTAATGGTGTTTACCATTTTAGCAGCAAGTGTAGGATTGTTTGCGGTATAAGAAATTTTCAATACATTTGAGGCTGGTAGTGAACCTATTTTTAATTTACTTGCAAAATATGTATAAGAATCCGTCTTTCCGCCTTCAATTGCGGTTTTAAATTCGGAGAGTTTATTAAAGTTAATAACTTTATCAACTCTTTTGGCCAAATCTAAGGACAATAGATATTGTACCTGATTACTTATATCGCGTGCTGCATCTAGCTGAACAGATTGAGCGGTGCCCGCATTAACTGCCGATAAGTTAGTTAATTCTGATTTCCTTACCTCTAACAATATTCTTGCTGACGAGGTATATGTGGTAGTTTTTACCATTAAAAACAACACGGTACCAACTATAGATATAACTACAAGTAAAATGATTAGCAGCCAATGTTTAAGAATTCCTATAAAGAATTCTTTAGGCGTAAAGTCGTTATTTGCAGTTTCATTGTCTATAATTTGTGTCATGTTTAAGCATCTACGTTATGTTTGATTCTTTTATCTAGCTTAATTTTTATGACAACAAGGTTGGAATTAAGTTAACAAAATTAGAAATGATTAAACTTTTTTAACCAAACTCCTTTAGAAATAATTCATAATAAGATTGATTCTAATTTGTAGGGAAAAAACTTTGCCCAAATTTCTATATAAAATTGTAATATTAATGTCGTTGTTTCTAGTATCATGCACAGCTCAGCAACATATTTCTAGAGAATATGAAAATCCTAGCCTATTTACGAAGCCTCACAGGATATTAACGGGTGAACAAATTCAAGTTACGGTATATGGGCAAGCCAATTTGTCTAAAAACTATCGGGTTGATGACAGGGGCAATATTTCATTTCCCTTATTGGGCATAATATCGTCTCATGATAAAACACCCAATCAATTGGCTGATAATATTGCATATTTATTATCTCAAAAATATATTAAAAATCCAAATGTAACTGTTGAAATGGTGACTTATACGCCAATATTTATTACGGGTGCCGTTAAAAATGTTGGGCAATTTACTTTTGTACCCGGCATAACCGCTGAAGCAGCCATCGCAGGTGCTGGTGGTTTCTTACAAAGTGCAAATAAAACTGTCGTTAAGATTACCCGCCGTAACGGCAACGTTATTCAAGAACATAATGTAGCTTTACAAACACCACTTGCCGCGGGCGATATTGTGCGTGTTTATGGCAACCTATTCTCTAGCGAGTGATTTATTTATGAAAATACTGCACATATTACGTGCTCCGATTGGTGGTCTGTTTCGCCATGTTAGAGATTTAGCCTTAGAGCAAATTAAAAATGGTCATGATGTGGGTTTTATTACTGCCATTCCGCCAGACAATGATTATGTGAAAAACCTATTTGCTGAAATTGAACCCCAATTATCCCTAGGTATTAATTCCATTAACATTGGTCGATTACCGAGTTACAACGACTATAAGAATGTGAAACATATTGCTAATATTGTTAAAAATAACGATATAGACATTCTACATGGGCATGGCGCAAAAGGCGGTGCATATGCGCGCCTTATCAAAGAACAATTAAACACCATAAGCGTGAAAGCTTTCTATACGCTACACGGCGGAACGTTACATTACAACCCTAACTCACCAATTGGGTTTTTGTTTTTAAAACTAGAAAAATACCTATTAAAACATACGGATGGTGTAATATTCGAAAGCAAAACATCGTTTAATACGTTTGAGCAAAAAATAGCGCCACTTAATCTACCGTATAAAATTATTCATAACGGTTTAAAAGACGAGGAATTTTTTACGACGCAGCTCGTCGATAATCCGTCGGATTTTTTATATATTGGTGAGCTAAGAATGTTAAAAGGGGTGGATTTACTTATAAATGCCTTTGCAAGATTAGTTTCAGATACAAAACAAAAGTTAAAACTCAATATTATCGGTTATGGCCCAGATGAAGATTTGTTTAAACAACTGGTGGCCAAAGCGGGTATTTATGATCATGTTACCTTTATGCCGCCAATGCCTGCCGCACAGGCATTTGAGTTGGCAAGGGTTCAAGTAATGCCATCTCGGGCTGAAGGTTTGCCCTATATGATATTAGAAACAATTGCAGCAAAAATGCCGCTTATTGCATCCAACGTTGGTGGCATACCCGAAATTTATGGCGATAATACCGATTTATTATTTAATAATGAAGATGAGAACACATTATATTCTTACATGAAGGCAACACTTAGTGGTGATTCTGTGCATTTATCTAAAGTGGATGAGTTGCAAGCTTATGTAAAAACAAATTTTAATGTTGAGCTCATGGCTAAACAAATCACAGGTTTTTATTATGAATAATATTTCCTTTAAAACTATCTAAACCAATTAGAGATAATCTGCATTATAAATGTGGTAAATAACGTCAAAATTCAGTTTAGAGTCAAAAAATATGTCAGAAAAAACTTTCGCAAAATTCAAAAAGATATCGCGGCCACAATTACTGGGCATGCTGCGGCTAACCGATCTTATGATTGTGTTTATAACGGGCTATATTACCAATATAATATATATTACAGATACTGTTTCGATTACCGCCAGTAATAATAGTACATATTCTATAGTCGAAATATGTACAGCCTTAGCCGCTATATTGGCTTTCGGTTTTTTTGAAATTTATTCCATTCGTGATATTAGAAACACCCTTAAACATGGGCTTCACATCATAAGTGCGTGGACTGTTGTCTTTGGTCTATTGGCAACATTTTTCTTCTTAAATAAATCGGGCATTGAGTTTTCTCGTGTCTGGTATCTTAGTTGGTATGTTTCTGGTTTCACCAGTATAATGATTTCTCGTATTGTATATCGTAAATTCATCAATCAATGGTTTAAAGAAGGCCGGTTAGAGCGACGGGCAATTATAGTTGGTGGTGGTGATGCCGCTGAAGACCTAATAACTGCGGTTAACGAAAGTTCAGAGGGTGAAGTTAAAATCCTTGGTATATTTGATGACCGTTATGATGAGCGGTCTCCCGATATTGTTGCAGGTTTACCCAAATTAGGCGAAATCAAAGATTTAGTAACATTCGCTCGCGAAGCTGATATTGATTTATTACTAATTTCCTTGCCAGTTACTGCCGAAACTCGGCTTTTGCAGCTGCTTAAAAAACTTTGGGTATTACCTGTCGATATCCGCATATCCGCACTGCACAGCAAACTGCGTTTTCGCCCGCGTTCTTATAGCTATATTGGTAAAGTGCCTGTGCTCGATCTGTTTGATCGTCCCTTATCTGATTGGGATGTTATTACGAAGAATATTGAAGACCGTGTCATTGCATTATTTGCATTAATATTACTTTCGCCAGTTATGGCCATTGTTGCCCTTGCGGTTAAATTGGACAGCCCTGGCCCTGTAATATTTAAACAAAAACGTTATGGCTTTAATAATGAAATGATAATGGTATATAAATTTCGCTCTATGAGAAATGACGTGGAAGACGCAACGGCCAGTAAACTGGTTACAAAAGGTGACCCAAGAGTAACCAAAGTTGGTAAATTTATTCGTAAATCTAGCCTTGATGAACTACCACAACTGTTAAACGTATTAACGGGGCAGTTATCTCTTGTAGGCCCTCGCCCGCATGCTGTTCAAGCTAAGGCAGATAACCGTTTATATGGCGAAGTAGTTGCTTCATATTTTGCCCGGCATAAAGTAAAGCCCGGCATTACAGGTTGGGCACAAATTAACGGTTGGCGCGGTGAAACAGATACCGAAGAAAAAATTCAACAACGCGTTGAACATGATTTATATTATATAGAAAAATGGTCGGTTTTCTTTGATCTGTATATTCTTGCAATGACGCCATTTTCGTTATTAAACACCAAAAATGCATATTAACACCTTTAGATAGTAAAAAAATGAGCAACATAAGCCTTTCTATATTGCAAAATGAAGACGCGTTCTTTGTTAAACTTGCCTATAGATTGCTATATGTTGCCATTTTATTAAGCGGCTTTGTGCTATTTGAACCCGCGCCTTTTGATTTACTTATTTTACTCACCATATTTATTATATTATTCAACGGATTTGTATTTCCTATTCAAATTAAATGGGTATTTGTTATTGCGTTTGTACATCTTGTTGGTAATTTTATTTCGGTATTAGTATCAACACGATTTGCCGACTCGTATATGCATATGATTATCACCACATATATGATTTTGTTTGCTATTGGCATTATAATCATGGTTTATAACGACCCATATAAAATTCTTGACATTATTATGAAAGCATATGTTTGGGCTGCACTTATATCCACCATATTGGCGATTATGGGGTATTTTCATATTGGTCCCACTTATGATTTATTTACCCTTTATGGGCGCGCAAAGGGCGGGTTTAAGGACCCTAATGTTTTTGGCCCTTTTATTGTACCACCGATGCTATATTTGGTAGATCGAATTATACATTCTGATTTAAAGAAAAAAATAGTGCCTATTATGATGATAAGTGTTTTATTTTTAGGTTTACTGCTTAGTTTCTCACGTGGCGCATGGGGAATGTTTTTCTTTTCGACGTTGTTTTTGATTGTTACAATGTATTATACTTCAAAAACCAACCGCTTTAGGGTTGAGCTAACACTTTATATTCTTATTGCCTTAACAATATTAGCAATCGGTCTACTTATCGCAATAAACATACCTGCTATCGCTAATTTACTAAGCGAACGTGCGTCATTAACGCAATCATATGACGTAGAAGAAGGTGGGCGCTTCACACATCATGTTGACGCGTTCAAAATACTGATTGAGAACCCGTGGGGTATTGGCGCAAAGGAATTTGGTTGGAGCCACGGTGAAGATGTACATAACAGCTACTTAACTGCCTTTCTAATTGGCGGTTGGCTTGGTGGTTTTACATTTTTACTAATTATTTTAAGCACTGTGATTGTTGGGTTTAAATATTGTTTCAATCAACATACTTTAAGAAGACAGTTTGTGTTTTTTTATGCCGCATTCCTGGGTCTGATGGTAGAAGCCTGGATTATTGATGTTGACCATTGGCGGATTTTATACATTGCAATGGGCTATATGTGGGGCATAATACTTTATCAAAAATATCATCCTAAATCGCAAAATAAAATCCATTCATTATATTGAATTGACAGTTAATATTTTCAAACCTAGTGTCCTTAAAACATTAAAATGGGTTTAAAATGTTCGAATTAAATTTAAGTTATGACATTATTGCAATATTATTAGTTGCAGGTGCTTTTGCGGGTTTTATAGATGCATTAGCAGGGGGTGGTGGGCTAATTACTTTACCAGCATTGCTGCTTACTGGCATGCCACCAATAAGCGCCTTGGCCACCAATAAATTTCAGGGAGTTTTTGGTACCCTCACCGCTTCAATCACTGTATTTAGAAAAAGAATAGTCACCATAAAGGATGTGGGCTTTATTTTCTTTGCGTCGCTTGTTGGTTCTGCCATCGGTGCACTCTTATTGCAATTTGTAAATGTAAAGATGCTTGAAATTATGATTCCGATCGTTTTAGTATCGATTGCTTTGTATTTTTTACTGGCTCCAAAAGCCGATGATATTGAAAGAGAAGCTAAAGTAAGCCGTCGGTTTTAT
>JABSRY010000117.1 GCA_013214985.1 Hyphomicrobiales bacterium | reverse complement strand
CCGCTAAGTTCCAATTTTACATTCGTGTTACCAAAAGGTAATTCAGATAATATATCGCGTCTTGTAAGCACTGTATCAGGCTCATAAACTTTATTACCGCGGATACCACCACCATTAGTAAAGCCAACATCTGCATTTACCGCAGCGCGCATACCATCAGCAATTAAGTTACCAAGTACAGTTTCACCAGTACGAACAGATGCTTTGCGGCTATCTAGTTCAACAATTGTTTTACCAATTTCAACATCTAATTCTTTAGATAATGTATCGGCATATTTCTTTACAATCGCTGCAACTTCAGCGTCTGGAGTAACAGTTTTTGTATCAACGATACGGAAATTAGGCCACCATTTAACACGGCGTTTGCCACGTTTTTCAGAAACAGTAAACTCAATATCCATCATAGTTACATATTCAGCTTCTTCTTTAGATTCAACCAATGCACGGCGACCATCATAGAAGATATGTAGGTTATGATCATGACCAGAAAGCACAACATCAACACCAGCAACACTCATTAAATCAAAGTCAACTTGTTGCGCTGTATGTACAACGGCAACAACCATGTCAGCACCTTGTTCGCGCAAAGTTTTTGCATTAGATTTTGCGGTTTCAATTACGCCAAGGAATTTAATATCACCAGGGCTAGAAATATCAACCGTATCTTCGGTCGTTAAACCCATAAAGCCAATTTTAATGCCTTCAAATTCAAACATTCTGGTATCGTCAATACCTTCAACTTGTCTGCCATCACCCCAGCGGATGTTAGAACCAAGTTTGGTAAATTTGCCTTCAGCCATACGTTTCAAGAAAATATCTTGCCCAAAATCAAATTCATGATTACCAGGTGCTAAAACATCAGGTGGTGTGATATTCAGTAGCTCAATCATATGAGCACCTTTATCAAACCCTGCCATAATAGAAGGCTATAATAAATCACCAGGATATGCAAATACAGAATTCTTATTTGCAGCGCGTTCAGCTCTAACCACAGCAGCAAGTCTAGCAGCGCCACCGCGCGTGCCATTGTCGGTCATCGTATCCATATCACTTGCGGTGATAAAAGTAACATTCACTTTATATGGTAATTCTCTCTCGGCAGCGTGTGCAACTATCATCGTCGATCCAACCATCGTTACAAGCGCGAGCGGCATTATAATGTGCCGTTTTATATCCCAAACCATTATTTTCTCCCTTAAAGTTATTTCATTTTCGAATATAAAAGACATATATGAAGCTTTTGTGATATCCGATTTAGAGAGCTTAAGACCAAAATAACATTTGGAGAAGTTAATTCTATGTAAATTTAGAAATTAATTTCAGAGGTGAAATTTAAAACAGTCCCTAAGCTAGGGTGCCGTAGCGTTAACTTATGCGCATGCAGATGTAATCTATCGGCCATATTCAACGCTTCTTCATGTGCATAAAGCGGATCGCCAATAATTGGGTGACCAATTGCCTGCATATGAACCCGTAATTGATGAGAACGCCCAGTGATAGGCGAAAGCTCAACACGGGAATAGTTTGATTTTGAGTATAACACTTTATAATGCGTTAGAGATTGTTTGCCATTCTCATAACAAACTATTTGTCGGGGTCTATTTGGCCAATCACAAATTAGCGGTAAATCAATACTTCCCGTTTTATTTTCAGTAATACCATAAATATCAGCAATATATGTTTTTTTAACAGTGCGTTGCTGAAACTGCCTACTTATATGGCTAAGGGCAGGGCGGTTTAGCGGCATAATAATAATGCCTGATGTATCGGTATCTAGTCGATGTACCACAGTAGCGGTTGGGAACACGCTTAATATACGCTTATAAAGGCTATCTTTATGTTCAGGTAGGCGCCCAGGGACAGATAAAAGGCCTGATTGTTTATTTAAAACCAAAATATCATCATCTGCATATAATATTTCAAACATAGGGTCTTGTGGTGGGGTATATATATACATATATGTTTACTAGCAGTTAGCTTGTTGCTATTCCATATTTTTTTAAGTTTGGTTCAGTTTATGAAGAATATTTTAACAATGATATTAGGCGCTATATTTCGCTTGCCTATATTCTTATATAAATACGGTATTTCGCCCTTTACTTCGGCCTCTTGCCGACATTTACCAACCTGTTCAGAATATGCAGATACCTCAATCAAACGCTTTGGTGGGGTTAAGGGCGGTATCTTAGCTTTTTCACGTCTTATGCGTTGTC
Source organism: Hyphomicrobiales bacterium (assembly GCA_013214985.1). Taxonomy (GTDB): domain Bacteria; phylum Pseudomonadota; class Alphaproteobacteria; order Rhizobiales; family OSC116; genus OCS116. Next base: position 5,052 of record JABSRY010000117.1, on the reverse strand, counting down.
ATCCTTTTGGTAGCCATGGTTTAGACCCCGTACCAGATGAATTACCAGATCAAGGTATAAAATTCTGGAAATATGGCCGCTGGAATGGTAAGCATATCGAACATGGTTTTTATGAAGACGATTCTTAAAAACCAAAATATTAATAGCTTATCCACTTTGTTGGTGGAATTGAGCGGAGACAAAAAATGATTAAAATAACTTTCCCTGATGGCGCTACACGTGAATATGACAAAGGCCAAAATGGCTTTGACATCGCAGCATCAATTTCAAAATCTTTATCCAAAAAAGCAGTCGCTATTATGTTAAATGGCGAAATGCAAGATTTGGCAGAGCCAATATTGGTGGATGCTAAACTGAGTATTGTACTAAGAGATGATGAAGCTGCACTAGAGCTTATTAGGCATGATGCAGCACATGTGATGGCCGAAGCCGTACAAGAATTATTTCCTGGTACACAAGTTACAATTGGCCCCGTTATTGAAAATGGTTTTTACTATGATTTTGCCCGTGATGAACCGTTTCATGCCGAAGATTTAGAAAAAATTGAAGCAAAAATGCGCCAAATTATTGGACGTGATGAAAAATTCACAAAACAAGTTTGGAGCCGCAGTAAAGCAAAAGAATATTTTGCATCCATTGGCGAAGATTATAAAGTCGAACTGGTTGATATGATCCCAGAAGATGAAGATGTAAAAATCTATAATCAAGGCAAATGGTTAGATTTATGCCGTGGTCCTCATTTACCATCAACAGGCAAAATTGGCAATAACTTCAAATTAATGAAGTTAGCTGGCGCATATTGGCGCGGTAATAGCGACAATGCTATGCTGCAACGCATTTATGGCACCGCTTGGGCAAGTGAAAAGCAGTTAAAACAATATTTGTTTATGCTAGAAGAAGCCGAAAAACGCGATCATCGTAAACTTGGCGCTGAGATGAATTTATTTCATTTTCAAAACGAAGCACCTGGCAGTGTATTTTGGCATCCAAAAGGCTGGCGGTTATTTAGCTCATTAATTGAATATATGCGTCGTAAGCAAAATGCAGGTGGTTATTTAGAAGTAAATACGCCAGATATGCTCGATAAGGGGTTGTGGGAGCAGTCAGGGCATTGGGCAAAATATGGCGACAACATGTTTACAACCGAGACACCTGATGACCGCGTGTTTGCATTAAAACCGATGAATTGCCCAGGGCACGTGCAAGTGTTTAAAAACGGATTGCGCTCTTATAAAGAATTGCCAATTCGTTTAGGTGAATTTGGTAAAGTTCATAGATATGAGCCATCTGGCGCTTTGCATGGTCTTATGCGTGTGCGCTCATTCACTCAGGATGATGCACATATTTTCTGTACTGAAGATCAAATTAACGCCGAAGTTGTAAAAACAAATCAACTAATTTTAGAGATTTATAAAGATTTTGGGTTTGAAGAAATCAGCGTTAGGCTTTCTACAAGGCCAGAAAACCGTGTTGGTAGCGATGAAGTATGGGATAAAGCCGAAAACGCCCTTAAAGTGGCAATAGATGCCGTAGGTGTCGAGTGGGATATTGATGAAGGTGAGGGCGCATTCTACGGCCCTAAACTTGAATATGTATTGCGTGATGCAATTGGCCGCTATTGGACATGCGGTACCTTGCAGCTCAACTTTAACTTACCCGAGCGATTTGGTTCTTTTTATATCGATAAAGATGGTGAAAAACAAACACCCGTTATGTTGCACAGAGCAATGTTTGGCTCATTAGAGCGTTTCACAGGCATTCTGATCGAACATCATGCAGGCGCTTTTCCTATGTGGTTAGCCCCGCAACAAGTCGTTGTATGCCCAATTGTATCGGATATGGATGATTATGCATTAGAAGTACAAAAAGCTTTGCTTGATGCTGGTACAGCCGCAGAAGTTGATTTACGTAACGAAAAAATCAACTACAAAATACGTGAACATAGTTTGCAAAAAATCCCTGCAATATTTGTGGTAGGTGGTAGAGAGAAAGAAAACGGCACGGTCGCGATTAGACGTTTTGGCTCAAAAGCACAAACCATCTTGCCATTGGATGAAGCCGTTGCAGCAATTGCGGAAGAAGCAAAAGCGCCTGACCAACGCTAAAAACTATTCATAATAAAACTTAAGGGCTTCATTTTTTTGAAGCCTTTTTTAATTTTAACTATTCTTTTGGTATTTTAAACTCAATAATTTGCGCGGGTAGCATTTCAAATTCACGAGTATAAACGTGGTTATCCCACTCTATCATTAATTGATAATCCCCAATAGGCAATTGAATTTCCGCATTTTCTGTAGAGCTTATCTCCTTATCAATACGGTCTTTCGAGCCTAAAATTCGCCATGTTGGCACAAGGTCTTTTATATCATTTTTAATATTGTCGATATTCAGGTTAACTTGCCCAACTTTATGAATGAAATTGGTTTCATTTTGATTATTTGCAATGATTTTTACCTTGGCTTCTGTCACTGAAATATCTTTATATTTTGCTGTAATATTATAATCACCTTGGTTTAAATAATAATTTACGGAAACATCATCGGTTTCTATAATAATTTTACCAGTTTCTACGTCTCTAACAATATAAGTAACATCATCTTCTATTATGGTAGAGCTGTTACCAATGGTCGATGATAATTTCAACGAACCAAGATCAAAAATCATTTTTATATTCAAAAATTTCTCAGCAACTTCATCATTAAATTTAATGATTTTTACCGCAACGGCATGTCCATATTTTGCCTTAATAATATAGTCGCCAGAAGGCAGCGAAAGGCTTTTAATCGCACCCGTAAATTGTTCAATTTTTTTAGTAACAATCGCATCCGCTTTATTGGGTTCGCTACTCGATATGGTGCTCGTATTATAAATGGTCCATTCGGTAGCTTTTAAATTTGCAACACTAGAATCTATAACATGCGCAGAAAGATTAATGCGCATTTCAACATCACCGTCTTTAGCAAAACTAATAATTGGTATAAACAGTAATATTGTAGATAAAACAATAACACGAATAGAAGAAAATAAAAATTCAGACATATAAAAACTCAATAATTATAGCGACTTATCAGCAGCTACCAAGCGTATCACGTTTTATAATATCAGATGAGTTTATAGTTGGCAATCAACAAGAATCTATTTTTGTTGCCTCATAACGACGCGCAATGCACGCTTATAGTGCGGCTGATCGATCATTTCACCATTTAGTTGTGCGACCCCGCCCATTTTAGAGTTTTCAATTGCATCTATCACTTCTTTAGCATGTGCAATTTCAGAATCAGATACCGTAAATACTTCATTTACAATTTTTATTTGACGGGGATGAATAATCATTTTACCCCAAAACCCTTCTGTTTTTGCAACAATAGCCTCAGCTCTAAGGCCATCATCATCTTTAAAGTTGGTAAATACTGAATCAATTGCCGAAACCTCGGCATTGGACGCGCCCAACAAACACCAAGAGCGTGCTAATTGATAAACAGGAAAATAAACCCCATTCTGATCTTTATTCGTCTGAGCGCCAATTTCAGCCGATAAATCCTCAGCCCCCCAAGTTAATGCAGACAATCGATTTGCACAATTTTTAAAACTAGCCATGTTAAATATAGATTCAGGCGTTTCAGTAACTAAGGCAATTATTTTGGTTTTGTTGGCTGCATTTGAACTTTTTTCAATTAATGCATTAATAGTCGCAATGTCTTCGCCACTTCTGGCTTTGGGCACTAAAATATAATCAGGTGCTAAATCTGCAATAACTGCCATATCATCACGCCAAAATTCAGTATCTAAAGCATTAATACGAACTATAATTATCTTCTCAGTGCTAGTCTGCGCAAAAAATTCTTTAACAACATCTCGTGCCATCACTTTATTTTTTAGCGAAACACTATCTTCCATATCCAATATAATGGCGTCGGTTTCACTATTTAAAGCTTTGGCTTGTTTTTTTGCATCATCAGCAGGTACAAATAATAAAGATCTCATATTCAAACTTCTTAATCAATTGGTTGTTTTTTCATAAAAGCTTTGCGCGTACAAGTTGCCACCAACACATCATTCTGATTGTAAGCACGGTGGGTCATGGTAACAATCCCCGCTGTTGGGCGAGATTTGCTTTCTCTTTTATCAATAATTTCTGTTTTCACGTGGATGCTATCCCCCTGAAAAACAGGAGCAGGAAAATTAACATCTGTCATGCCCAAATTGGCAATAGTGGTACCAATTGTTGTATCATTGACACTAATGCCAATCATTAAACCTAAAGTAAATATCGAGTTAACTAAGGGTTGCTTAAATTCACTTTCTCTTTCACAAAAACTTCTATCAATATGCAAAGGCTGTGCATTTAAAGTCATATTCGAAAACAACATATTATCCATTTCAGTAACCGTTTTACTTAAACCATGTGAAATAATTTTGCCAATTTCGAATTCTTCATAATATAAACCTTGCATCTATATGTGCCTCTAATTGTTGTTTTCTTAAGCGTATCAGTTGTTACCTAATGGTCAATCAAAATAAGCGTCAATGGCGTTAAAAATTGTTGGCATATATATTGCTATCCTAATGGTAGTAATGCGCTAAATACTAACTATGGATGATTGAATGCCAACCAATATAGCCATGCCGGTTATTACTAAAAATGAAAAAGTTACGAAGCATATCAAGTTTGCTGCGGATAAAACAGGCGTGGATTTTGACTATCTATTACAAACCGCAAAGCGTGAAAGTGCGTTAAACATCAATGCGAAAGCTAAAACATCGTCGGCAACAGGCTTGTTTCAATTCATCAGACAAACTTGGTATGAGACGTTACATGATTTTGGCCCTAAACACGGCTATGCCGAATTAAGCAGTCAAATAAAACGGGATAGCTCAGGGCGGTATTTTGTGCCTAACCAAAAGGCAAAATCTGCAATATTGAACTTAAGAAAAGACCCTAAAGCAGCTTCGTTAATGGCTGCAGAGTTTAGTAAGCAAAATATAAATTATCTAAAAGGCAAAATTGGTCGGCAACCTGTTGCGTCAGAGCTATATATGGCCCCTTTTATG
>JABSRY010000116.1 GCA_013214985.1 Hyphomicrobiales bacterium | reverse complement strand
GGCTAATGGGTGCCGACAATTTAAGAAATATTTCCTATTGGAAATCATGGAAAAACATATTCAATAAAATGCCAATAGCAATTTTTGATCGCGCGGGCAATCAATTATCAACCACTCATTCAAAAGCCGCAATATATTTTAAAAGATACAGAATTTCACCCAATTTTTCGTCCGCTTTACCAGGCTTAAAGCCACCCGCATGGTGCTTCATTCACATGAAGCGTTTAAACATTTCATCCACTTCAATCCGTGCAAAAAAGCCAAATAATTAACTTCCTTTACAACTTGCAATTATTCATCATTGCTATCATTCCATCAAAGGTATATGGTGGCCGCAAATAGAATTATCAGGCGCTAATCGCCTATTTATAGGATTAATAAAACAAGTGGCAAACCGGTCATTAAAAAATAGCTCAGAGAGCGAAAACCCATCTCATTCGTTAAACAAACTTATTGTTGATACTCTAGACCAAAATAAGGCGGAAGATATTGTATCTATTAACCTTATTGGCAAGACTTCACTAGCCGATTACATGATTATCGCATCTGGCGGCAGCGCCCGCCATGTTTCAGCATTGGCAGATTATGTAAACAAAGCCTTAAAAGAAAAAGGCAATATCGAAGTATCCATCGAAGGACTTGCCCATTCGGATTGGGTGTTGTTAGATTGTGGCGATATTATCGTACATATTTTCCGCCCAGAAGTGCGCGATTTCTATGCATTAGAAAAAATGTGGACTGCTGAAATCTAAAATATGCAAATTTTTATTGGTGCCATCGGGCGTTTAAAAAAAGGCGATGAATTAAACCTAGCAAATCGGTTTGAAACACGCATTAAACGCAGCGGCGCCAATTTAGGTTTTACCCAATTTGTCCATTTGGATTTTGACGAAGATAAAAATTCCCAAACCGAAATTCGTAAAACCAATGAAGCTAAAAAATTATTAGCCTCCACACCAAAAAACGCGTTTATTATCGCTCTAGATGAACATGGTAGACATTTCACCAGTATTGAATTTTCTAATAAAATTAAAAATTATCGCGATGATGGGCATCCCGCCATCGCATTTTTATTAGGCGGACCAGATGGCCACGGACAAGAAGTTTTAAACCGAGCAGATTTAAAACTAAGCTTAAGTAAAATGACTTGGCCCCACCAGATTGCCCGTGCGTTATTGCTCGAGCAAATTTATAGAGCCATTACCATTATGAGCAACCACCCTTATCATCGCGAATAGTAAATTTCATACCATGTATAGTGCATAACTCCTTTATATTGCCATATTCCATTTTTATTATATTAATTTTAACTAGGCTTAGATAATTTGGTTAAAAAAGTAGTAAAAGAGCAAATTTCGGCAAAATATATGAGTTTTTTATCAAAAAATCGTCAAAAAGTGAGTGTTTTTGTACCTTTTGGGGTAGTTTTTACGCTAATTTGGACGCCTTTTTACGCTTTTTCGGCCGAAAACAGCAATAAAAATGACTTAAAACAGCTCGAAATTGCTATCGAATCGGGTAAAGTCAAAGAAAATTCACTAAAAAGAACCGCCGCCGAAATTAATGCAGAACGACAAATTCTGAACAAACAAATTAAAATAGCAGCCAAGCAGATACAGCAAAGTGAAGCACATTTATCATCCAGCGAAAAAAAGTTAAAAACCCTTTCTGTCGAAGAAAACTTGCTCAACCAAAAATATGTAAAACGTAAAAAAATACTAGCAACTTTATTATCTGCATTATTAAGATTAGAAAAAAATCCACCACCCGCACTTTTAACAAAGCCAGATGACGCGTCAAATGCCCTAAGAAGCGCCATTATACTCGGCAAAATAGTGCCCGAAGTTAAAAAGCAAAGTGATATTATAGGGCATGATTTGGCCAATTTAAAACAAATTCGCATGGAACTTACCAGCCAACAAAATGAATTAATTAGGAACACTCAAGCATTACGCAAACAAAGAAATGTAATTGCCAACCTGCTCGAACAAAAACTTACCTTGTCTAGTAAAACCCAAGCAGAAATTAAGGCAGAACAACAAAAAATGGCGTCGCTAGGACAAAAAGCCAAAAATATTCGTGACCTATATCGCAAATTGGAGCAACAGAAAAAAATTGAAAGAGCCCTCGCTGATAAGCAAGCATTAGCCCGCGAAGCCGAACGTCTAAGAGAAATAGAAGCCCAGAAAAAATTATTGGAATTAGCGAAAAAAGAGCAGAATAATCAAAGTGTTAAACGGATTGAAACCAATCTTACGCAATTGAAAAAACCGCCTTCGCGCCAAAAGCATGCGTTAGTTTCTTTTGCCAATTTAAAACGAAAACTCCCCTATCCAGCACAGGGGCATTTGCTTAAAAAGTTTGGCGAAAAAGATACACAAGGCCGAAGGACAAAAGGCCTGACCATTTCAACTAGGCCATTTGCTCAAATCACCTCCCCCGCTACTGGGACTATTTTATTCGCCGATTATTTTAGCAATTATGGGCATTTGGTTATTATTGATGTTGGAAATAATTATAGCATTCTATTAACGGGTTTAGGCAAAATAGCTGTTTTACCCAAACAATTTGTTGAAGTTGGCGACCCAATCGGCATCATGCCCAAAACGGCTATTAACCTAGCACAAAACAACGCCAATTCGCCTATTTTATATGTCGAGTTCAGGCGCTCTGACAAATCAATTGACAGCGCGGCGTGGTGGCGAGCAAAACTAAGTCGAAAATAGCTAAATATGTGAAATTGACCATTGCTTTTCGGCGTAGACTATATAAAAATATTACAATGTAATTTAGATAATTGGAACATGAGCATATAATGAAAAAAACACTATCGCTAGGCGTAATATTCACAATTATTGGCTTAATATTAGGGACATTTATTGCGCCAGTTTTTTCTAAAGAAAAAAGCATTAACATTGCCGAACAAAAAGCAATGAAGGATGAAAAAAATTACGAACTATTACTCCGTTTCGGGTCGATATTTGACATTATTCAAGATGAATATGTGGACGAGCCTGACATGGAAAAAATTATGGAAAAGGCCACCAAAGCGCTGCTAAGTGCGCTTGGCCCACATTCTGAATATATGAATGCCAAAGAGTATAAAGAATTATCTGAACGCACTTCTGGCTCATTTGGTGGGCTTGGAATACGCGTGCAATTAGAAGATGGCCTGGTCAAAGCAATTAAAGTGCTTGAAGACACACCCGCTATGAAAGCGGGTATTGAAGACAATGATATTATTACAAAAATAGACGATACAGAGGTAATGGGTTTAACTTTAAGTGAAGCGGTTGACCTTATGCGCGGCGATGTGGGTGAGCCGATTAGCTTATTGGTAATACGCGACGGTGAAGCTGAACCGTTAGCATTTAACTTTAAACGCGATATAATTAAGTCGAACCCAGTTACCTTTGAAGCAAAAGGCAATATTGGCTATATTACTTTGTCAGAATTTAATGGCATTGCTGATGAAAAAATTAAACTTGCGATCGATGAATTAACCAAAGACATTGGCGATAAATTATCGGGCTTTATACTCGACCTACGCGGCAATGGCGGCGGACTTTTAGACCAAGCTGTATTTGTTTCTGACATTTTCTTGGAAGATGGCGAAATTGTATCCACACGTGGTCGGCATAAATATCAAACCGATCGTAAATATTCTGTAACCAAAGACAAAATTGATGGCAAAAAACTTGTTGTCCTAATTAACGGCTCATCTGCTTCATCGTCTGAAATTGTTGCGGGTGCATTGCAAGATTACAAGCGTGCAACAATTATTGGCACACGCTCGTTCGGCAAGGGTTCGGTACAAACTATTAGAGATTTACCAAATGAAGCGGGCGCATTGCGTTTAACTTCTGCTCGATATTACACCCCATCGGGCCGAACTATTCAGGCAAAAGGCATTGCACCCGACTGGGTTGTTGAACCGATTATACCCAAAGAGCTAGAAAAACGTTTTACCGAACAACAAAGTGAAGCTTCTTTAGAAGGCCATTTGCAAAATGAAGACAAAAAATTAGAAGAAGAAGAAAATGAACGCGCTTTTTCTTATGTGCCACGGGATGAAACATTAGATTTACAGCTTATCTATGCACTTAATTTTTTAAATGGTGAGATGGAAATTGGCGAGAAAAATATTGAATTAGAAGAAGAAATTGCCAAAAAATCTGAAGCCGAATGGCTTAAAGCTAAGGAAAAGGCAGAAGCGGCCAAAGAAAATTTGGAAAAAAACCTTAAGAAAATGAATGATAAAGCAAAAACCGATAAGGATGGTAGCGAAGAGAAAAAGGCGCCAACAAGTAAATAATGTTTAGAAAACTGAATATTTAGCAATCTGGTAAAGGTTTGTTCACCATATTTGAGCTATTTTAGAGCCAACTGAACAGAATATTCATAGGTAATCTAAATGGCAGAAACTGCAAGCGAAAGCGAATTATCGCCTGAAGAGAAATCCGCAGTAATATTGGATAAAAACCTTACTAAGGATAAGAAAAAAGCTCCGTTTTCTTTACGTAAGTTTTTAACACCGTTTAGAACGGCTTGCCTTGCATTTGGATTGCTGGTTATATTTAACATTATCTGGGCGGTGTTATTTGGTGTCAGCACTGGTGGAATGCCCATTAGCATATTAGACATTGATTGGGTAAGGGAAGATGATAAAGCCACATTCACACCCGATTTTAACAATAATAAACAGTTTATTAGCAATGGTTACATTGCAGGCGAAAACAATTTATCTAAAAATATAGTGCCGCGTATTACCGCATCTGGCAGCTCTAAAATTATTCATTTATCTGACATTATGGCAGATAAAAAACCTGACACATTTGAAACCACAGGCATGCTACCTCGTGCACCCATTGAACAAATTGTGCAGCTTAGTAAATATGGTAAATTACCCAAAATAAGTGTATTAGGCGAAAAACCGTCTGACTTATATGCACGACCTGCGCCAATAAGTGACGGCAGACCCCGTATTGCGGTTATGATTACGGGCCTTGGTATTCACCACCAAGCAACCCAAACGGCCATAGATGGTCTACCAGGTGAAATAAGCTTTGCTTTTTCACCTTATGGAGATGGTTTGCAGGACTGGATTAACCGCGCCCGAGATAAAGGACATGAAATTATATTACAAACCCCTATGGAGCCGTTTGATTTTCCTGATAATGACCCAGGCCCTTCTACTTTACTTGCAGATGGTGACCTAAAATTAAATATGAATAGATTTAAATGGATAATGTCTAGAATTACTGGATATATTGGCATCACTAATTTTATGGGTGCAAAATTTACCTCAAAAGAAAAAGCCATTACACCTATACTAAAAGAATTAAAAAAACGCGGGTTATATTATGTTGAAAATGGTGTATTACATCGCTCAAGGGTTAGCAAAATATCCAAACAACTTGGGCTTGGTTTTTCGGATGCAGATGTCATTATTGACGACATAGCCACTGTTGAAAATATTGAAGAAGCACTCGAAGAGGTAGAAAAAATTGCTGCCACTAAAGGCATTGCATTCGCGGTTGGTAGTAACTTACCTGCAACTGTAGCGCATATAAAACAGTGGGCAAATTCACTTGCCGCAAAGGGCTACCAACTTGTGCCTGTTAGTGCCAAAATTAAGTATGAGCTGAAAAACAGCATGTCTACTGAAGATAGATAATAAACTCTGCAAGTAAAATTAAAGGAATGCAAGTGTCTGACTTAGAATATAGACCCAATGTTGGTATTATGGTTGTTAATAAAAAAGGCAAGGTTTGGGTCGGCAAACGTATTCCGCGTGCCAAGCACCATGATCTAATTAGCAAGGCATGGCAAATGCCGCAAGGCGGAGTAGATGCGGGCGAAGATTTGGAAGCAGCTGCACTGCGTGAACTTTATGAAGAAACTGGGATTAAAACGGTTAGTTTGCTGGGTATTAGTGATGGGTGGATTACTTATGATTTACCAAAAGAGTTGATTGGTAAAGTATTAAAAGGCAAATTTAAAGGTCAAAAACAAATGTGGTATTGCTACCGTTTTGACGGTGATGATGGTGAGATTAATTTGAAGCCGACAGAAGAAAAAGCCGAATTTGATGACTGGAAATGGGAAGATATTGACAATTTGGTTGACCTAATTGTCGAATTTAAACGTGAAGTTTATATTGAAGTTATAAAACAATTTAAGAAATATACTACAAAATATGAATAATATTGAACTTGTGATATTTGATTTTGATGGCGTTATTGCAGATAGTGAACATCTCTATACCAAAGCTGACATAATCGCATTTGAACGATCTGGTATAGAGATGCCATTAGCAGAGCGAAACGACATATTTATTGGCATGAGCTTTAATCAGATTTTGGAAATTCTTACTAGAAGATATGGATCTGAACGTGTAGTAAAATATCGGGACATTTTGCCTAATATTGTTAAAACATTATTTGAAAAAGAATTGACCGCAATACCCAATGTGATTGAGTTTTTAACCGTAACAAATTTACCTTACTATGTTGCATCCAACGCACATACAAATTGGACAAAAGAGAAAATTGGCATGATGTCTATTGATCATCTATTTGGTGATATAATTATTGGGACGGACAGCGTCAAAAATGCTAAACCATCACCTGACATGTTTGAGCTTGCGGCAAAACGCGCACAAGTAGACTATTCTAAATGCCTTGTTGTAGAAGACGGTATCTACGGTATACATGCCGCTAAGCAAATTGATATGAAAGTGGTTGGATTTACGGGTCAAACATTGCATATTGAAAATCATCATCATAAGTTAATGGAAGCAGGTGCGTTTTTAACCTTTGATTGTATGACAAAGTTGCCAGAAATAATTAGGAGTTTTTAAGCTGTTATGAAAAATATTGATCTAATTATTTTTGACTTTGATGGCGTGATTGTGGATAGTGAATATCTTTATAAAAAGGCCAATATTATTGCGCTTAAGCAGGCATATATCGACATACCCGATGATGATTTGAATCATAAATTCTGGGGTTTAAGTTATACTGATATTTTGAATATGCTGCGTAATGAATTTGGGGCGGCGCGCACAGACATGTTTGACGATATTATCCAACCCATTGCTAGAAAAATGTTTGAAGACGAGCTTGAAGCAATTCCACATGTTATTGACTTCATTGAAGCATCCCCGCATGAATTTTGTATTGGCTCTAATAGTCGAACTTCTAATGAAGAACCCCGCCGCAAGCAGCGGGGTATCAGAACATTGAGAGCTGCTTGTCTTCGTGTAGCTGTGAATATTC
>JABSRY010000115.1 GCA_013214985.1 Hyphomicrobiales bacterium | reverse complement strand
TTTCTATTCAATATTATCTATCTGCAACAAATGGCTGCCCCAAACATTTTGGTGTGTTTAATTTGGTCAATGTGGCATTTCTAGAAATTATCACCAACGCAACTATCGTCACTATATATGGCAATGCAGATAATAATTGTGATGGTATTGGCCAACCAGCACCTTGAACATAAAGTCCCATAATCCATACTGTACCAAACAGATACGCGCCTAAGAAAATACGTTTTGGCATCCAAGTCGCAAATACAACCAGTGCAAGCGCAATCCAACCACGGCCAGATGTCATGTCCTCAATCCATTGCGGCGTATATGAAAGCGATAAATAGCCACCCGCAAGCCCAGCACACGCACCGCCAAACATAATGCACAAATACCGTACCTTGGTAACACTATAACCTAATGCATGTGCCGATGAATGGCTATCGCCAACTGCCCTAATAATCAAGCCGATGCGTGTTTTAAATAAAGCATATTGCACACCAATAACCAAAGCTATGGACGTATAAACCAATATATCCTGCGCAAATAATATTTTGCCAATGTAAGGAATATCCGATAAAAACGGAATTTCTATTGCAGGTAATTTAAGTCCAGGCAAGCCCGTTAATGGCTCACCAATCAACCCAGATAATCCTAAACATAATATAGTCAATGCAAGCCCAGTCGCCATTTGGTTGGTTATAAAGGTTTGGGTTAATAAACCAAATAACATGGACATCAAAACACCGGCTATCATTGCGGCCAATACACCTAATGACAATGAACCTGTATAATAAGTTGCCATAAACCCACAAACCGCGCCCATTACCATCATGCCTTCAACACCTAGGTTTAACACGCCAGAACGCTCGACCACCAACTCGCCGATAGCAGCCAGCAATAGCGGCGTAGAGGCAGTAATAATGGTTAAAATAGCAGCTTCTAATCCACTCATAATGTAGCCTCCTGTTGATTAGCCTGTGGCCTGATGATTTTTATTTTATATCTGATCAATGTATCACATGCCAAAATTAGAAATAATAACATGCCCTGAAACACTTGCGCGGTCTTTGCCGAAACGCCTAATTCCATCTGGGCACCATCGCCGCCCAAATAGGTTATTGCTAATAAAATACCTGCAAATAAAACACCCAACGGGTTTAATCTACCCAAAAATGCCACGATAATCGCGGTAAAGCCATAACCTGGCGAAATGGATGGTTGTAAATGCCCTGCTGGTCCAGCAACTTCAATAATTCCTGCCAGTCCTGCTAAAGCGCCCGAAAGTAAGAAACAAAACCAAGTCATATTCTTATATGAAAACCCTGCAAACGCACTTGCACGGCGCGAGTTGCCAATTGCCCTAATTTCAAAACCTTTCATCGATTTTGACATCATTATGGTCAAAGCCAACACAATAACCACGGCAATAATCGCACCAATATGCATTCGCCCATCGCCATAAGTGGGTAGCAACTGCCAACCCTCAAAATCTACAGATTTCGGAAAATTAAAACCATCAGGGTCTCGCCAAGGGCCACGGACAAACCAATCCAAAATATACTGGGCAATATAAACCAACATCAAGCTCGTTAAAATCTCATTGACGTTAAATTTATTCTTTAAAAAAGCTGCAATTCCTGCCCAGGCAGCACCGCCTAATGCGCCAAATATCAACATTAAAATCAATATACTTGGCGATTGCCAGTCACTAAACATAACAGGGAAAAATGACCCCATTAATGCACCCATAGTCAACTGACCTTCAGCACCAATATTCCAAATATTTGCGGTAAAGCAGATCGCCAACCCGGCACCAATTAAAATCAACGGCGTTGCCTTAACAACCACCTCTTCGAGCGACCAAAGCGTTATCACGGGGTCAATAAAATAGAAATAAAGCGCCTCTAGTGGGTCATAACCCGCTAACGCGAATATTATACCACCCAAAACAACCGTCAGGCCAATCGCGATCACTGGCGAAGCATAAGTCATTAATTTTGAAGATCTGATGCGTTTTTCTAATATTATTTTCATACAGCACCCTCTAATTGTTTTTTCTCATGGGCACCTGCCATCAGCAGCCCGACCTTTTCAAAAGTCATTTCTTCAACTGGAAAAATATCTGATAATTGACCGCGTGAAATCACCGCAATTCGGTCAGCAACCTCAAATATTTCATCCAAATCTTGGCTAATCACTAATACGGCGGCATCTCGTCCTGCGCAATTTATCAAAGCTTGCCTAATCATTGCAGCAGCGCCCGCGTCAACACCCCATGTTGGTTGGTTAACAACCAATACTTTTGGCATGCGGTCTAACTCTCTACCAACAATAAATTTTTGCAAGTTTCCGCCAGATAATGATTCAGCTTCAGGGTTTTCTTTGCTCACCCTAACATCGCGTTTTTTAGTAATTCTTGTGGCTATGTCCATTATTAGTTTCATATCCATAAACCCAAATTTTACCAAATCATTATCCGAACTATGACGCGTCAAAACAACATTTTCAGATAATTTAAAATTAGGCACAGCGCCATGCCCTAAACGCTCTTCTGGTGCAAATGCAGCTTCGCATTTACGACGATATCGAACACCACGAGTGCCACACGCAGTGCCATTTAAAACAATCGCCTGTTTGTCAGATACACGTGTTTCGCCCGAAAGCGCATCAAATAATTCACTTTGGCCATTGCCCGCTATACCCGCAATAGCGACGACTTCACCTGCTCTTACTTGCAGCATGATTTCTTTCAAATCCACACCAAATTGGGTGTCCGATTTAAGTGATAAGTCATTTATTTGTAAAAGTGTTTCGCCATAATTATCTTTTTTACGAGTTTCAATTTTGTGAATGGCACTACCAACCATTAATTGAGCAAGGCTTTTGGCGGTTTCTTTTTGTGGGTCAACATTATCGACCACATTACCATGCCGTAGAATTGTCGCATCATGACAAAGCTGCCTAACTTCTTCTAAGCGATGCGAAATATATAATATGGCGCAACCCTCGTCAGATAATTTACGCAAGGTCACAAATAATTGATCCGCTTCTTGCGGCGTTAAAACTGCAGTCGGTTCGTCCATAATCAATAATTTAGGTTCTTGTAACAAACAACGTACAATTTCGATGCGCTGCCGCTCACCGACAGACAAGTCGGCCACAATTGCATCTGGCTCTAGTGGCAACCCATATTGTTTTGACACTTGTTTAATTTTTTTTGCTAAAATAGTTAGGTCATTTTCTTCGGGAATCGCCAACACAATATTTTCAACAACCGATAGACTTTCAAACAAAGAAAAATGTTGAAACACCATACCGATGCCTAATTTTCTAGCAACAGCAGGGTTTTTAATATTTAGCTTCTCACCATTCCAATACAACTCACCGGATGTCGGTTGCAATGAGCCATACATCATCTTCACTAAAGTAGATTTGCCTGCACCATTCTCGCCAAGTAAAGCATGTATTTCGCCAGCTATTAACTTAATAGAAACTTTGTCATTCGCAGTAAATTCACCAAATTTCTTGGTAATATTTCGTGCTTCAAGCAAAACTTCACGTTTTGGTGCCTTATTTTCTTTACCATTGCTTTGTTTCACCTATAGACCCCTCCCTGGTTATCTATATTCATTATAAACTATGCGGTTTTTTTAAATATAAAAGCAATAATAACAGCATGTATTGATCTATTAAAAGCATCAATCATGCAAAATCAGTACTTTTTTCATTTCAATTGTCATTTCCTCTCAACTGTCTAATTACATTTAATTTAACATAGTTTATAAGAAAAATATAAAAAGATTATCAAATTTAATCGATCAAACAGTTTACAATTCAGTCCAATTTCTGTTATTAAGGCTGACTATAATTTTATCAAATGCGATCTAATTTGCGCATAAATTCTAAATGTATAAAGGATAATATCATGTCATTTAATATCGATAATTTCATCATGGGTTTACCAAAAACCGAATTACATTTGCATTTGGAAGGTAGTTTAGAGCCTGCTCAAATGTTCGAGTTTGCCAAACGTAACAATGTCGAAATCCCATATAAAACGATCGATGAAGTTAAACAGGCCTACGAATTTACTCAACTTCAAGATTTCTTAAACATTTATTATACGGGTATGAATGTCCTGCTAAAAGAACAAGATTTTTTTGATTTAACAGCGGCCTATTTAAACAGAGTAGCTACCGACAATACCAAACATGTTGAAGTTTTCTTTGACCCTCAAGGCCACACAAACCGCGGCATCGCTTTCGAAACAGCCGTAACAGGCATTCATAATGCTTTAACTCAAGTGGGCTCAGAACTTGGCATTAGTTTCAAATTAATCATCTGTTTCTTGCGCCATTTAGATGAAGCAAGCGCCATAAACACCTTAAAAGACGCGATTAAATTCAAACATCTTATAGATGGTGTTGGGCTAGATAGCTCCGAGCTTGGCCATCCACCTTCTAAATTCGTAAATGTATTTAAGATGGCACGTGATGAAGGCTTCAAACTTGTCGCACATGCTGGCGAAGAAGGCCCCGTTGAATATATATACGAAGCGCTCGATTTACTTAATATTGACCGTATTGATCATGGCAACAGCTGCATGAATGACCCTAAACTAGTTGCACGTATCGCAAAAGAGAAAATCGCCCTCACCGTCTGCCCTTTGTCCAATACCAAATTATGCGTTGTGGATGATATGAAAAACCATCCGTTGAAAAAAATGCTTGATGCAGGCATTGTAGCTACCATTAATTCTGACGATCCAGCCTATTTTGGCGGCTATATGAACGATAATTATAGCGCCGTTGCTAATGCGCTTAACTTAAGTAAAGCAGATTTAGTACAATTGGCCAAAAACGGCTTCACTGGTTCGTTTTTAAGCCCAGAAGAAATTAACAAGCATCTCATTGCTATAGACCAATATGCCGAAAATTATGCAAATTAATTTTTCCAGTCATTGCTCTGTTCCATCTGTTTCGCGAGGCTGTCGATAAAAAGCCGAACCCTCGCGGGCAAATGGGTCGTATAGGGGTAGATCGCATGCAAATACGCGCCCTGTTGTAGTTCTTCACCCAATATAACCTTCAATTTATTGTCTTCAACCAAATGGCTGATCTCATTCCACGTTTTAAACACCAATCCGCGTCCTTCAATCGCCCAGTCCAACAAAACGTCACCACAATTAGATTCTAAATTACCCGATACTGCAATTTCATAGTCGCCTTCATCGCCTTTAAACGGCCATCGAAATTGACGAGAACCAGGAAACCTTAACAACAAACAATTATGTTGTTCTAACTGCTGCGGCGTCTTTGGCACCCCATGTTTGGCAAAATATTCGGGAGAACCGCATATAAAGCGTTTCACTGGGTGAAATATTCTTGCCTTAAAACTCATATCCTCTAGTGGGCCAATTCTAAAAGTCAGATCAATATCTTCTTTTACGATGTCAACAATCCTGTCGGTAATTTGCAAATGTATCAGTATGTTAGGGTAAGTTATTGAATAATTTGTAACAAATTTTTTCAAATAAGTTCGGCCAAAAGATGTCGATGCACTTAGCCGAATAATACCATTCATTTCATTGTCTTCATCTTCAAGGCGCGATTCGGCTGCAGCTACTTTGTGCAAAATTTCCTGACAATCTTCATAATATCTTCTGCCTGCAGGCGTTACGCGCACTTGGCGGGTCGTTCTAATAAAAAGCCGAGTGTTTAATGTCTTTTCAAATCGTGCCATTCGGCTCGAAACAACAGCAGGCGATAAACGCATTTCACGTCCTCCACCAGAAAAACTCTGTTTTTCGACAATGCGCATAAATAATTTCATATCTTCTAAATGGGTCATGAAGATGATTATCAACCATTTTTTGATAATAAAATCAAATTTATTTGATATACTAAGTCTGAAATAGCGGTAAAATATAATATAAAGACCAAAAAGGCTTCTAAATGACACATTTAATCACACTCGGCGCACTCACTATACAGCCAATCATGTTTAACTTTATCAATGATGAAGTCTTTACCAATTTAAAAATTAAACCCGAATCATTTTGGTCAGGTTTAGAATCATCCCTTAAAACCTTATTACCCATCAACCAAAATCTACTGCAGATACGTAAGAATCTGCAGTCAAAACAAGATGAATGGCATAAAAACAATCCAGGGCCAATTACCGATTTTCCAAATTATATTTCATTCTTAAAAAAAATCGGCTATATCACACCTGAACCCGCTAATTTTTCAATTAACACCAGTGGCCTAGATGATGAAATTACCACAATTTCGGGGCCACAATTGGTTGTGCCTATTAACAATGCTCGATATGCCCTAAATGCTGCAAATGCACGCTGGGGAAGCCTATATGATGCGCTCTATGGTACGGATGTTATAGCTAAAAAATCTAACGTTGATTCAAAAGGTTATGATGCCAAATATGGTGCAAAAGTAATCGCATGGGGACGAGAGTTTTTAGATCAAAATTTTCCACTTGAAAATGCAAGTCATAGCCAAATAAAATCATTTTCAATTGTCGATCAACGTATTAATATTCAACTCGTAGATGGTGGTAAAACTAGCCTTTTAAACCAAGATCAATTTGTTGGTTATCAAGGAAATGTGCAAAACCCTTCTGCCATTATTTTAAAAAATAACGGCTTACACCTTATCGTAGAAATCGATAAGAATAGCATGATCGGTGCATCCGATTTGGCTTCAATCTCCGACATTAAACTAGAAGCCGCCATATCAACAATTATGGATTGCGAAGATAGCGTTGCGGCTGTAAACGCAGCCGAAAAAGTCGATGTATATCGCAATTGGTTAGGCCTAATGAAAAGTGATTTATCCATTGAGCTCAATAAAAATGGCAAAATATTCAAGCGTCAGCTAAATGATGACATCGCTTATAGTCGCGTTGATGGTAGCAATGCCAAACTCAAGGGGCGCAGCCTCATGTTAGTGCGCAATGTTGGGCATTTAATGACTAGCGATGCGATCTTGTATAATGGGCAAGAAATCCCAGAAGGTATTATGGATGCCTTCATCACGGTTTTAATTGCAACCCATAACATTTCTACCGAAAATACTGGCCATAAAAATAGCGAATTTTCATCTATTTATATTGTAAAACCCAAAATGCATGGGGCGGACGAAGTGGCATTTGCCGATAAGCTGTTCAGCCAAGTAGAAACTTTGTTGGGATTGGCAAAAAATACCGTAAAAATTGGCATTATGGATGAAGAAAGACGCACCAGTGCCAACCTTAAAGCCTGTATTTTGGCGGTAAAAGACCGCGTATTCTTTATTAATACTGGG
>JABSRY010000114.1 GCA_013214985.1 Hyphomicrobiales bacterium | reverse complement strand
GTTACCAGGGTGCCCGGACGTAATAGACGCCGAATTGGTTGGTGTCGCTCGGCCAGGCGGGCGTATTGCGAAAGCCCGATCCACTGCCGGAAAACGGTCCGGGCCATGCGCGGCCAAACTGGTGATCGATTTCCCCGATCCAGACTCGCCAACTAGGCCAACAGCCTCATTTGTCTCAATGGTCAAATCAATGTCGCGTAATATCTTAGTATCACCAAAACTCAAGGACAGGTTTTTAATTTCAAGCAAACTCATATTACCGTCCCCGCCGCAATTTAGGGTCGAAAATGTCCCTCAAACCATCACCAAGTAAATTCAAACCAAGCACCGCAAACACAATCGCAATGCCCGGAAAAATAGCTAAATATGACGCAAAATACATCATAGTCTGCGCCTCAGATAACATCTTGCCCCAAGATGGATCAGGCGGTTGCGTACCCAAACCAAGATAACTCAGCCCCGCTTCAATCAAAATACCCAACGAAAACTGAATAGTGCCCTGGACAATTAGAATATTCAGCAAATTGGGCATGATATGCTCAATGGTAATTCGCACCCGACTTTTGCCAGATGTTTGCGCACTCAATATAAATTCCCGCTGCCACAAAGCCAACGATCCCCCATGCGCCAAGCGCGCAAAGACAGGAATGTTAAATATGCCAATAGCGATCATTGCATTTATCGCACTTGGTCCAAATATCGCAGTAAATAACACCGCCAGTAATAAAGATGGAAACGCAAAAATAAAATCATTAGTCCGCATGATCAGATTACTGCCCCACGAACGGCTGGCTGCGGCTGCGGCACCCAAAGGCACACCAATCGCCATACCAATGCTTACTGCTACAATCGCCACAGCAATTGAGTTCCGAGCCCCCACCATTAACATCGAAAACACATCACGTCCAAAATGGTCAGTCCCTAGCCAGTTCGTCGTATCAGGCCAATGTAGTTTATTGCCAATGTCCAATTCAGTCACATCAAATGGTGTCCAAAAAAACGACAATAAAGCCATAAATAACACAGTCCCGGTGATTAAGGCGCCAATAAAAAAGCTGCGGTTCTTCAGAGCTTTCTGTCCTAAATCACCCCATGTCTCGCGCTCACCCTGAAAGTCAAATTCACTCATGATAAGCCCTCTTAATCCGCGGGTCGACCATGGCATAAGCTGCATCAACCAATAAATTGATAAATATAACCGCAGCCACCAACAACAAAACCAACCCTTGTAAAACAATCAAATCTCGTTGTGCAATCGCCTGAAAAATCAACCGCCCCAACCCGGGTAGATAAAAAATATTCTCAATAATAATAGTCCCCGCAATCAAAAACGAGAATTGCAGTCCTAAAATAGTCAGTACAGGAATAAACGCGTTACGCACACCATGCCGCCATAAGGTCATCCGCTCAGTCAACCCTTTGGCGCGCGCGGTGCGCATATAATCTTCAGCCAAAACATCCAACAAAGCCGAGCGCATAATCCGCGCCAAAATAGAAGCTTGCGGCAAAGCCAAAGCAATCGCAGGCAGGGCAAGCGACAATATCCCCGCACCAATTCCAACATCCCACCCAGCAAAACCACCGGCAGGCATCCACTGCAATTTAATCGCAAATACCAAAACCAACAACATAGCAAACCAAAAATTCGGGATGGCAATGCCTAGTTGCGTAAAACCCATAATCGACACATCTGGCAATTTATTATGCTTAGAGGCCGCAATCACTCCTGCAGGAATCGCAATTAAAGTCGACAAACTCAAAGCCATAACCGCTAGCGGCAGACTCACCCACAACCGCTCCAAAATCAATTCAGATACAGGCACAGAATAAGTGTAGCTAGTGCCAAAATCACCCACCATAACTCCCAAAATCCATTCAAAATAACGGCTATAAAACGGCGCATTCAAGCCCATCTGCTCCCGCAAAGCGGCCAAAGTATCCTCTTGCGCATTCATGCCCAAAATCAGCTGCGCGGGGTCACCAGGCAATATTTGTATAATCGCAAATATCACAATGCTAGCCACAATTAGAGTGACAAACGAAAAAGCAATACGGCGTAAAAAAAATATAAATGTAATCATAAATTAGGCTGCGATCAGTTTGACCCAATCGCAGCACCTCGTTTTATTCAGACCAAGAAACACCCGTTAAATCATTAGCTTGAACAGGAGAATTTTCCCACAAACCTTTTAACTTAGCATTCCAAACACCCGTTTTAGCCAGCTGGAACAAAAACCCGTTCACAGCATCGTCAGATAATATCTGTTGTGCTTCACCTAACAATTTATAACGGCCATCAGTGTCAGTGGTTTTATTTAACTTGTCCATAACACCTTTAAACGCATCACTTTTATAGTTGAAATAATATTTCTCACGCGCATAAATGCCAATATCCTGCGGCTCGGTATGCGACACAATGGTCAGGTCATAATTGGTCTCGGTAAATACATCCTTCACCCAAGGGCCCCATTCCACAGGAATGATTTTCAAGTTAATGCCAACTTTTTTCAAATCAGCAGCAATAATCTCACCACCTCTACGTGCATAGCTTGGTGGCGGTAATTTAATTTCAGCATCAAACCCATCGGGGAATCCAGCTTCAGCCAACAAAGCCCTGGCTTTTTCAGGATTATAAGCATAAGCCCCTGTCAGGTCGACATAAGCCGGGTGATGTGGCGCAAAATGCGAGCCAATTGGCGTACCATTGCCAAACATCGCACCATCAATAATTGATTGGCGGTTAATAGCATAAGATATCGCTTGGCGCACCTTCACATTATTAAACGGCGCCTTGGCATTGTTAATGCTCAAAATAGTTTCACCCTCAGTAGAACCGACCACGACACTAAACCTAGGGTCAGCACGGAACTGGTCTAAATTCTCTGGTGCCGGAAAATTCGGAAAGCCATCAACATCACCCGCCATCATGGCAGCAAATGCAGCAGCAGGGTCAGAGATAATCTTAAATGTAGCTTTATCTAGTACAACAACATCACCCCAATAAGCAGCAGATTTTGCCAATTCAATGCGGTCACCCTTTACCCATTTCACAAATTTAAACGGCCCTGTACCAACAGGGTCAGCTTTGTTGCCGTCGGCACTTTCAGGTGCGACCAGACCCGCGTCGCCCCAACCAAGGTTAAACAACATAGAGCCATTGGATGGGCTCAATGTAATTTTTACGGTCGATGCATCAACCGCTACCACAGTGTCAATCGCTTTAAACAAAGCTTTTTGGGCATTTACACTGTCTTCACCGCGTGCACGGTTAAGCGAAAACACCACATCTTCAGCATTAAAATCCGTGCCGTCATGAAATTTCACGCCATCTTCTAGCATAAATGTATAGGTCAAACCATCACCCGAAACCGTCCAGCTTTTAGCGAGTGCAGGCTGGACCACACCCTTGCTGTCAATGCGGGTCAAACCTTCATACAAGTTGGCATAAACCACCTCGTCAATCGCGGCGGCCGCACCCGCCGTTGGGTCAAGATGCGTAGGTTCAAGCACCATGCCGAGCGTCACGCTATTGTTAGCGGCTAAAGCAGGTACTGCCATAGCCAACATCGCCAGGGCGGTTGCGCCCCGTAATGCAAATTTCGATAGTTTCATTTCCCTCTCCCTTTGTTTTATATTTATTCAGAGTTTTATATTCATTCTGCTAGCAATTCACATAAAGCCGAAGCCATGATCTTCGCCGAATCCAACATGTCATCAATGCCTACATATTCATCAGGCTGATGCGCCAAATCCAAAATCCCCGGCCCATAAGCCACACAATTATGCATGTGCCCAAGCCGCGAAATATGCTTTTGATCATAACTACCAGGCGAAATCACATATTCAGGCGTCTTACTTAACACAGCTTCAATGCCTTTCGCCAATGCCATCGGCACTGCGGCACTCTTTTCGGTCATGGTCGGGTAAATTTCATTTATGTTTTTAATTGAGTATGAAAACCCATCTCGGTTCCGCCGTAAATCTTCCAATATAGTGGTGATTTCATTCTTCACCTCATCCATAGACTCTTCAATCAAAAATCGACGATCAAATATCAAGCGGCAACTATCTGCAACGCAAGCCGCAGGCAAACCGTCAAAACCTTCATTTTCTCCTCCATGGATGGAGTTAATATTAATGGTCGATTGTTTTGCCCCATCAGGAACTACAGGCATTTGAGTTGTCTTACTGGCAAGAAGTGGATAAAGCTTGTCGTTAAACTCCTCCATAACCGCGCCCATATGCAATATCGCACTATCACCCAAAAACGGCATCGAACCATGCGCAATGCGGCCATGTGTCGCAATCTCGCCCCACCAACCGCCTCTATGTCCAAGGCAAATACGGTCTTTATTCAACGGCTCAGGTATAATCACATGATCAACCCGCGGTTTAGAAAATAGCCTTTTTCGGCTAAATAAGCCACCCCACCATAACCACCAGTTTCTTCATCAACAGTACCAGATATCTCAATCGCGCCAGCAAAATCTGGCATTTCGGCCAAGAAGGCCTCAACCGTTATCATCGAAGTCGCCAAGCCGCCCTTCATATCGCACGCGCCACGACCATATATTTTGCCGTCTTTAATCTCACCACCAAATGGGTCAAACGTCCAACCTTCTCCCGCTTCAACCACATCAATATGCGAGTTAAAATGTACACATTCACCAGGCTTAGCACCCTCAATTCGTGCCACGATATTGGTGCGGGGGAATTTATCACTATCCCCAGGCGTATCCAAACCACGGATATATTCGACCTCAAACCCACGAATTTTCAACCAGTTACCCACAAATTCAGCACATTCAGTATAATTTTCACCAGGCGGGTTGGTAGTCGGAATACGGATCAACTCCACAGTCAGGTCAATAAGATCATCCTTAAGCCCATCAATTCTATGGTGTATTTTACTAATTACTTCAGTCATTATTATTTTTCTCTATTGGCGATTTAGCAGTAAATTTTTAGTCAATGTGGCATTAAGCGATAAAGTATGTTTTTCACAATCAATCATATGCGCAGTCATAATCTCACGCACTTGCTCAACATCATTGGCTATATAAGCACCCACCAATTGGCGATGATAATCGATGTTAGAATGGGTAAACGTCTCATATTGTGAGATGTGGTCAAACCGAAATTCAATAAAATTTCGCAATAATTCATTCAAAAATTTAGCATGAAAACTCAGCAAAGGGTTCGAGCAATATTCCGCCAAAACATCATGAAAATCCAGCTCTTTTTCTCGCAAACGCAGGTGCTGATTTTGTCGAGTTTGGCTAGCAGGTGCAGCACAACAGTCCGATATTTGCCCACTCAGCCGCTCTAAAATGTCCTGCGGCAACAAGCCAACTACCGAAACAGCCAATTCGACCTCAATCACCTTACGCAATTGGTAAATCTGTTCAATGCTAATGTCTCGAAATTGCATAAAATTCCGCAACAAATCACTGGTACGCCTTTGGCTTACCTGTATCAAAGTCGGCCCACCAGATGGCCCCGTGCGAATAGATATCAAACCTTGTACTTCAAGCGACTTCAAAGCCTCTCGCATCGTGCCCTTAGCGCAGTTAAAAATTTCAATCAACTGCTTTTCATGCGGTAATTTATCGCCTTCAACCAACTCATTATCCATCACCCAACGCTTAATGTCATTGGCAATACGGTCAGAGCGCTTGCTCGGTTCAGCGCTTATCTGCGAAATATTAAAGGTTTTATGAGACAATTTGTAGCCTTAATTATATTTATACGTATAAATATAATTAATTAAATTCATCCATCTGTCAAGTGTATATCCAAATTTTATTTTAAAGTGGTCCAAACCGGCAAAACATCATGTTCGGCTTTTGTCGCGGCATAAACGCCACGCGCAATGGCGCGGCTCATAGTGTTGGCGGCAATTGCACCCAAATCAATTTGCAGGCTAATGTCAGGTGCTACGCCAGATTTGCCAGTAGCCAAACTAAAAATCAAATCGCCGTCTAATGGTGTGTGGCTTGGGTATATGGCACGAGCAAAACCATCATGACTTGCCACTGCCAAGCGTTTGGCTTGGGCTGTGTTCAACACGGCGTCAGTCGCAATCACCGCAATGGTGGTGTTTGCGCTAGATTTTTGCGCCTCACGGCCTTTTATACGCAAGCTATTGGCGTTGATGGGGAATGGATGCGCCACACCCAAACCACCAAATTCATCATTCATCTCAAACGGCGCCGCCCAAAAATGCCGCCCATCACCCACCAAAGGCGAGCCAAGCGGGTTAACCGCTACCAAGGCGCCAATGGTAATTTTCTGGCCGTCTTCAAGCGTAATCACAGTAGATGCTGAACCTAACCCCCCTTTGCAAACCGCGCTCAATGCACCCGTACCAGCCCCAACTGAGCCAAGCTCAAATTCGGTATCAGCCACTTGCACCGCGTCATAACCCAGCTCACGATAAGGCGGGTACTGCCCCCAATCTTTATCGCCGCCATTCATCAAGTCAAACAATATTGCGGCAGGAATAATAGGCACCCGCAAAGGTCCAATTTCAAATCCGCGCCCCATTTCTCGCATTGCTGCTTGTGCGCCCGATGCCGCGTCCAAGCCAAAGGCGCTGCCGCCAGATAATATCAATCCGTCAACTTCTTCAACCACATTTTCGGGGCTAAGCAGGTCTGTTTCGCGCGTGCCAGGTGCGCCGCCCATCACATGCACTGCGGCAATGAATGGCGCTTCACACACAATCGCCGTCACGCCCGACTTTAGCTTATTATCAGCTTTGTTGCCAACCATAATGCCGTCCACATCGCTGATTAAATTGCGCTTTCCGGTGCTGATATCATTCATAATCTGTCTCACTAAAAATTTGGTTTTCGGTAACTTAAGCAGATTATTGTTTTATGTCTATAGGGGGTATTGCCAAATTGTTTGCTTGGCTTATTTATGAAAATTGATTGGAATGAACATTCCAACCCATAATTCCATTATTTAAAAAATTCAAAATCATATTCCATCCTATCAATTTTGATTGCCAATTAACGGCAGCTTTCATGCGCCGCGCGTATTTGGAAGCTTGCCCATCAAAGGGATCGGGAGATGAATTTTGCAAGGCCAAATTAAAAATAGGGTGCGCGCCAGTGGACTTTAGGACAGGCATAAATCGGAGATTTATTCCCATGGTCTTAGGCCACCAGACGGTTTTTAAATTTGTGCACTTCAGCCTTGCAAAAAAAGAGGGGGACGCCTCTTAAATAGATATAGCCTGACGCCTTTAATTTGATTCAAATTTGCCCACCCCAAAAAGTTCTTCAGTGGTACATTGTTGTCGTCGTT
>JABSRY010000113.1 GCA_013214985.1 Hyphomicrobiales bacterium | reverse complement strand
TAATATTATTCATTCTTACCATCATCTAATTTTTCATCGACATCATCTTTACTTTCACTACGGGCGTAAAGTGCTGCAAGCCGTGGGTTACCGAAAATGCTTTTATCTTCTTTAGCTTCTTCTATTTCTTCGGCAATTTCTTCTACTTCGTCATTTTTAGCACGTTGAGTTTGAACGTCAGCATCAGCATCTATAATTGTTTCAGTTGCTTCAGTTGCTTCAGTTGCTTCAGTTGCTTCAGTTGCTTCAGTTGCTTCAGTTGCTTCAGTTTTGGTTTTCGACCGCAACAATGTCAACTGCTCTCTAGCAGATAGTTTTTTTGGTTCTTGCTTAACTTCAATTTGTTGAACAACTTTTTCAATCGGTCTATTTTCTAACTTTTTCACCTTGGCTTCTTCAACAGGGAAATAGCAACTAACAACCGTTCCTTTTTTGGGCGTGGAGCTTATTTTCACTTCTCCGCCATGAAACTCGACTAGTTTTTTCACCAACGATAAACCCAAACCAGCGCCATTGGGTTTGTCAGAGGTGAATTTATCAAAAATTGTTTTCATTTTTTCTTCGTTAATACCAACGCCCGCATCCCGAACCCAAAGTCTGATATGATCATTTTCTTTTTCAGCTCCAATAGACACAATTGAATTCGTATTGCTAAAATAAATGGCATTTGACAAAAGATTATATAATATTTGCGAAACCCGCTCAATATCACCTGCAAATGTGCCGATGGATGGCATGATAATACTATTTAAAACGATATTTTTCTGTTCAACTGGCAGTTTTACCAAAGCAACCGCGTTACCGATTAGATCTACCACTTCGATCGGTTTATATTTAAGCTCCATCCGATCTGCATCCAGCGATGCTAGGTCAATTATATCGTTAATTAAAGCACGTAAACCAATACTCGATGATCTAATAATATCAATATATTCGAGTTGTCTTTCGTTCAGCTCACCATATATCTGTTGTTCAAGCATTTCCGAAAAACCAAGTATATTGGTTAAAGGCTCACGGAATTGATAAGAAACATGCGAAATAAAATCAGATTTCAATTGATCTGCAGCTAACAGCGCTTCATTATGCCGTTTTAAAAGATCAGAGGATTGCGCCGCAATGGTAACATCTGTAAATGTCATTAAAGTTGAACTATTCATCATCGGAATAGAAGCATAATCCACCACATTATTGTTATAACAAACAATTCGTCCACTATAAGTTTCTCTCACATCTCTAATCGAGGTTACAGTGGTTTTGAGTTCTTCCCAAACATCACTATCCTTAGATTTATCTTCGCACCAATCTAAAACTTCATTAACATGTGGTTTGTTAGCCAACGCATCATCATCTAGCCCCCAAATTCGTTGGAATGCGGGGTTAGAAAATTGCAAATAACCATCGGTATTAAACACCGCAACACCATCGGTTAAATTGTCCAATGTTTCTGCCTGCATTCTATCGAGTTTTTTAAATTTACTTTCTAATTCAATATGTTCCGTAACATCATCATATAAGAATGTAACACCACCAAATGGATGTGGGTCAGCAATAATATGCAAAGTCGTACCGTCAGGTAAATGCCACCAGTTTTCGTTGGATTCAACATGCCTAAATGCTTCGAGCTGCGTCTCACGCCATTGCTTAAAGTTGGCCTGTTGTGGCATTTTCTTCATTTTTCTAATTTGATCAAGCACCAATGACATGCTCGGCTTACTGTCCAAAAACTCGACATCCATGCCAAATAATTCTTCATAGGCACTGTTGTAAAATTCCAATTTTTGATCAGGTCCAAATTGAACAACCGCGGTCTTCAACTTATCTAACGTTTGTTTATGAGCCTGATTATACCGTATTAACTCATCTTTCATCCGTTCAAATTGAGTCATGTCAAAAGCAGTAGCAACAATACCACCTTCTACTTTCTCATGCTGAATTTTTAAATGACGGCGTTCACCTTTAATAATTGCAAAGACTTTTTGCTCAACCCGCTTATCATCTAAACGATTAAAACTTGGTGTTTCTTCGTTTTCTGGTGTAATTTCATCAGCGAAATATTGCCGTGCTTTATAAACGTCAACAGGGGCGACCAACTCTATGACCTCTTGAATTACACTGGCCGAATCTTCTGCTTCAACAGCTTTAATATAGGCTTCATTCACCCAAGTAATTTTGCCCGCATCATCTCTAAACCATGTTGGCAATGGGCAATTATTTAAGAGCGCGTTATATTGCTTTACATTATTTTCTAAATTTACCCATTTTTCATTTGCGCGCGCTAAAAATAAACGGTCTTCTTTAAGGTCACGAATACGAAATATAATTTCACGCCCAACCACATGGCCTATCAGCTCAACGCGTTCTATTGCTTTGGTTTTTACAAAAAAGGTAAAGGCTTTACCACTTTCTCCAAGCTCAAGCAAAGCGGCTTTTACTTGGCTAGCGCCTGCTTGTTCAAGCCACTTACCAAAATTTAAAATATTTTTAGCCGATTTAGGCAAACCAATTACATTTTGTAGGCCACCAAGCATGCGCATATTTGAACTGCTAATTTCACCGTCGATCAACATGGCTTCTTGGTTTTGCCAAATAAACATAAGCTGCTCATCATTGGCTAAAACAGCCTCAATCTGGGCTAATTTTGTACTTAAATGCTTTGTTTTATAATTAAATTGCCTACGTTGTATAAATCTTTTACGCTCAGATGATAATAAAAATATTATTAAAAAAACCAGCGTTATCAATAAGGTCATAATTGCTATGATTAAAATTGCACTTTGAGAATTTTCGAATAAACTTAAAATATAATCCAAAGTTAAATACTCTTGTAGGTTTTCCATTTTATATCTCTATTCAAATATTATATATACCACTTTGCCAATACCACGACGGTTCGAATCAGCGACTATGCGTATAGTCACTTTAACCATATAAAAACATTTTCCCATAGAAAAAGGGAGCAAAAAGCTCCCTCATTATTATTATTTTAATTTTGCACATTTAGTAACGGTAATGATCCGCTTTAAACGGCCCGTCAACAGGTAAGGACAAATAATCAGCTTGATCTTGGGTTA
Organism: Hyphomicrobiales bacterium; assembly: GCA_013214985.1. Classification (GTDB taxonomy): domain Bacteria; phylum Pseudomonadota; class Alphaproteobacteria; order Rhizobiales; family OSC116; genus OCS116. Next base: position 4,277 of record JABSRY010000113.1, on the reverse strand, counting down.
GCTTTGTTAATTTAACACCCAATTTAGCAAGGTGTAAATGCGCCACTTTTTCATCCAAATGCTTCGGCAATACATAAACTTCATTTTTATAGTTTTTGTAATTTTCCCAAATTTCAATTTGCGCCAATACTTGGTTTGTAAAACTAGCAGACATTACAAAACTTGGGTGACCAGTAGCACAACCAAGGTTAACCAAACGGCCTTCCGCTAGCAATAGAATGCGCTTACCATCAGGGAATTCAACTTCATCAACTTGTGGTTTAACATTGTGCCATTTTAAATTACGCAACGCCGAAACTTGAATTTCGCTATCAAAATGCCCAATATTACAGACAATAGCTCTGTCTTTCATTTCGCGCATATGGTCGATGGTAATCACATCTTTATTACCTGTAGTTGTTACAAAAATGTCGCCTAATTTTGCAGCTTCATCCATAGTTACAACTTCATAACCTTCCATTGCAGCTTGCAACGCGCAAATCGGGTCAATTTCAGTGACCATAACACGTGCACCTTGGCTTCTTAGGCTTTCAGAAGAACCCTTGCCCACATCACCAAACCCAGCAACAACACAAATTTTACCTGCAATCATCACGTCGGTAGCACGCTTAATACCATCAACAAGGCTTTCACGGCAACCATATAAATTATCGAATTTAGATTTTGTTACACTGTCATTTACATTAATAGCCGGCACTTTAAGTGTCCCTGCTTTGGCCATTTCGTAAAGACGCATCACACCTGTTGTTGTCTCTTCACTTAGCCCGCGCACATCATCCATAAGTTCAGGGTATTTTTCGTGCATCATGATGGTTAAATCGCCACCATCATCCAAAATCATATTTGGCGCCCAACCATCAGGGCCCGCAATAGTTTGTTCAATGCACCAATTGAACTCATCTTCGCTTAGGCCTTTCCATGCAAATACAGGCACATCCGCTTCGGCCATGGCTGCAGCAGCTTGGTCTTGCGTAGAAAAAATATTACAACTTGACCAACGAATTTCAGCACCAAGCGCAATAAGCGTTTCAATAAGTACTGCAGTTTGAATAGTCATATGCAGGCAACCAGCAATACGCGCACCTTTAAGCGGTTTACTTTTACCAAACTCTTCACGAAGTGCCATTAACCCAGGCATTTCAGTCTCAGCAATTGCAACTTCTTTACGACCCCAGTCGGCAAGGCTCATGTCAGCCACTTTATAATCTGTGAAACTCATAATAATCTCCAAAAGTAAATAATAAAAAATATATAACAGCCATCGAGCAAAATTTCAACCAGCATATAAACATTTCTTTATAAAAACATATAAACATTTCTTTATGAGTCAAAATAATGCAAATGAGTTTTGGAGCGGAGTCAGGTTCCACTAGTTCAACGCGACATTCCAGCCGTCCTGATGCTAAAAATCTGCCATACAGCTTTTATCACGCGTCAACGTCATATTAAAATTAAAGGAAATTAATTTAATGGCAGCCAAATATTACCATGATCGAATTAGTTAGCATTCTTCATCAAATCTCCGTGCGACCAATTCGGCAATTGCATTTAGCGCATCATCCGCATCCTTGCCATCCGCCTCAACTCTAATCGAACAACCGATAGAGGCACCCAGCATCATCAAGCCCATTATTGAGCGCGCATCAACCGATACCCCAGCTTTAGACACCATGACTTTGGATTTAAATTGTTCCGCACATTTAACAAATTTTGCCGATGCCCGTGCATGAAGACCGCGTTTATTACAAATTTCTAATATTAATTCACTCACAACAAACCCAATCGTAATTTATCCCGCTAATACTTGGCTAGCAATCGAGATATATTTACGACCCGCTTCTTGCACTTGTAAAGCAGCTTCTTCAAGAGTGGATGTTTCTCTAACTGCCGCGAATTTAATTAACATAGGCAAATTCACCCCTGCAATCACTTCGATATTCGGCATATCCATCATAGAAATTGCAAGGTTAGATGGCGTTCCGCCAAACATATCCGTTAGCAGAATAACCCCATTATCATTATTAACGGCTTTAACAGCTTCAACAATTTCTCCGCGTCGCTCGTCCATGTCATCATCTGGGCCAATTGAAATTGCAACTAAAAACTCTTGTTCGCCAACAACATGTTCCATTGCCGCCCTAAATTCGCCTGCTAAAGCCCCATGCGTGACCAACACCAAACCTATCATTAACAATTACCACCTATTTTATTCCCGTAAATTATAAGTATAGTGACAATTTTAAATAAAATTCAACACAACTTTTATCTGATACATATTTTTTTGGGACTCTATGTGAATAAGCGCCACATAACAAAGTCAAATTCAAGATGATATAAGCTTGTCTCGCATATGTGCATATAAAGCCGCCCGCACTCGAGCTTTTGCAAAGCGGTCATTCTTATAAATCTGAATAAAAGAAATGGACACGCCCAACAATTTACGAGTTTGGTTTTTTTTAGCGGGCATACGCTCTGGTAGATTATCAACAATTTCTACATATAAATTTATTGGAGCGGGAGATTTATAAGGCAGATTTATAATTCCTAACCCCCTTACTTCAAATTTTCCTTCAATATTTTGAGGGCAATTTGCTTGCAACTGGGCGCCCCCATCCGTTTCTACTTTGGCAATAAGTGTTTGGTCATCTGCGACTAGCTTATTATTACCTGAGTTTAAAAGTATATATTCAAAACCATGCGCATCATTTAACAAATCAAGCGCCAGTGACGATTTTCCGATGCCAGAAGGCCCCGAAATCATAACCCCATACCCATCTAAATAGATGGTGGTTGCATGGATTAGTTTTGTGGTATTTTCCATAAATTCAAATATTTTGTTATTAATAGGCTCAGTCTAGCAAAGTCACAACCCAATTGGTAGTATTATCGAAAATTTTGCGCCCAACAATTTGCCATCAATAATAATATTCTCTGCCGAAATACTGCCCTGATGCCCTTCAACAATCTGCTTACAAATAGATAAGCCCAAACCAGAATTATTACCAAAACCTTGTTGGATATATAAATTCTGATCCACATCAAGCATATGTTGTCTATCGGTATAGAAGCGTTCAAAAATTTTATTAATATTTTCGGCCTGAATGCCAGTACCTTGGTCTATCACATCAATATAAATACGGTCATCGAGCCGACGCATAAATATATCAATTTCACTATTTATAGGTGAGAATGAGCGCGCATTACCAATTAAATTTTGAATAACTTGGCCTAGGCGAATATTATGACCTGCAACTTCAAAAGCATTATCACCTTTATAAATATTTGCATCAGGCTCAGCTATATTCAGCACAATTACCGCCTCACCCTCTTTTTTGGTATCGTTAGCAATCAAGCTTAAGGTTTCAAGCAACGCCCGCAAATCAACTATTTCTTTTTCCTCACGGGCAAGCTCGGCATCTAAGCGAGACGCATCCGATATATCGGTAATTAATCGGTCTAGCCTTTGCACATCTTGCAATATTATTTCTAACAATCGTTGTTTATTTTTATCGCTTTTTGCCACTGGCAGAGTTTCCACCGCACTGCGTAACGATGTAAGCGGGTTTTTTAACTCATGCGATACATCAGCAGCAAACCGCTCAATCGCTTCAATACGGCTAAACAACGCCTCCGTCATCCGTCCTAACGAACCAGACAAATGCCCAATTTCATCTTTTCGTTTAGAATAATTTGGTAATAAGTCAATATTGGCAATATCATTACCCACTTCTTCGGCGGCATTGGCGAGCACACGCATGGGCCGCGCAATTGTATGTGCAAGTACAAAAGAAAGCACTGCCATAACAATGGCAACAATGGCAAACAATTGTAGCAAGTTCACCCGCTCCGTATAAACCATGGCTTCAATATCCGTACCCGTGCTGGATAATAGTAAGATCCCTAAAACAGATCGCAATTTTTGTATCGGCACAGCAACCGATAAAACCAAGTTGCCATTTTCATCGACCCGTACATTACTTGCGGTTTCACCATTTAGAGCAATTGCAACCTCGCTATAACGCCGTCCATTTTCACCTGAATATTCTTTATAAAGAGCAAGGTCTCGGCGCAAATAACTAAGCTTAATCCATTGTAAAAAGTCTTCATACCAAACCAGTTCATTTTGTCCAATTGGCGCGAGTTCGGTTTTAAAAATATCCCCGCCAGAATATAAAGACCGAGAATCTAACAACACCACACCCTCGCCATCATATATCCGCGCACGGGTTTTCTTTTTTAACAACGAATGGCGTAATATTTGAGCGGCTTTTTCGGGG
>JABSRY010000112.1 GCA_013214985.1 Hyphomicrobiales bacterium | reverse complement strand
TAAAAAGGATATGGCGGCGAAAATCAACAGAATAGGTCATTATATCAGTGTAATCATTTTAAAGGCGTTAGGCTATACATCACCATTTGCGTCGATTGCGCTCCACAACCAATGCTTTTTACCGCAGATAATAATCACGACTTCATCCATGTGCCACTTGTCGTTAGGACGAGGTCTATTTCGGCGAATGCAGTTTGCAAAACGATTAACCCAAAGCCGGATAGTTTCTCGGCTAACAATCACACCCCGCTCTACCAACAAATCTTCAACATCTGCTGTACTCAATGGAAAACGATAATAAGCCCACGTAGCATAAGCAATGATCTCACGAGATAACTAAAACCCTTTAAGCGCGGCATACTGGTTGGAATGTTCATTACCATAAATAAGATAGATAAACAACTTGGCAATGCTAGTAATTGGCATCAGACTAAATTCATATTGACTTGTATACAATAATGATTGTATTGTGTTCTTGTTATTATATTAAGTATTTTATGAAACAGCTTGGTCGATTATTGTACAAGCTACATGGGAGGAAATATTATGAGAAGTTTTTTAAAAGCAAGCGTTGCAACTGCTTTTATGTTGACGACTCAAGTTGCAATGGCGAATAAATCGGATGATACCGTTTATGTCGGCTTTACAAAAGAAGTTGAAACGTTGGACAGTTATTTTACTTCTTTGCGAGAGGGTATTGTACTGCAGCGTGCTATTTGGGATGGGTTAATACACAGAAACCCAGTTACGGGCGAGTATAAAGGTAATTTAGCGACGGATTGGAACTGGGTTGATGACGTGACGTTAGAGCTGAACCTTCGTGAGGGTGTGAAGTTTCATAATGGCGAAGAATTTGATGCGGACGATGTTGTGTATACTGTAAACTTTATTGTCAACCCTGAAAATGGCGTTAAGACACAGCGAAATGTCAACTGGATGAAAAATGCGGTAAAGATTGATAAATATAAAGTGCGCATTAATCTTAAGGAGCCATTTCCAGCAGCAATTGAATTTTTATCGGGTCCAATAGCTATTTATCCTAACGAATATTACAAAGAAGTTGGCCCCAAGGGAATGGGTATTAAACCAGTTGGCACTGGCCCTTATGCCGTTACTTCTGTTGACGTTGGTAAACATTTTGTACTGACCAAAAATAGGGCATATCATAATAGTCCTAAAGGAATGCCTGCGATTGCTAATTTGGACATTAAAACAATACCAGAAATGAACACCCAAATTGCTGAATTGTTTAATGGTAAATTAGATTTTATTTGGCAAGTACATGCTGATCAAGCCCAAAAGTTAGATAAGATGGGCAAATTTACAGTCGCGAATGAGAGTACAATGCGTATCGGCTATATTTCAATGGATGCTGCTGGGCGTACTGGTAAAGATAATCCATTTACTGATGTGCGTGTTCGTCAAGCTGTCGGGCATGCGATTGACAGAGAGACAATGGTTAAAGCTCTGTTAAGAGGTGAATCAAAGGTTGTAAATAGTGCCTGCTTCCCAACTCAGTTTGGCTGTGAGATTAATGTTGCTAAATATGAATATAATCCTGAAAAAGCGAAGCAATTACTTGCTGAAGCTGGATATCCTGATGGGTTTTCGACAGAGTTTTATTCTTATCGTAATCGTGATTATGCAGAAGCCATGGCAAATTATTTGAATGCTGTGGGTATTGAAGTTAATTTTAAAACTTTGAAATATGCTGCGTTGCTCGACAAGCGTAAGCAACAAGGTGTGCCAATGAGTTTTTTAACGTGGGGCTCATACTCTATTAATGATGTCTCAGCTATTACCAGCCAATTTTTTAAACATGGAAGTTTAGATGATACGCGTGATGATGAAGTAAAAGCGTGGTTAGATATTGCTGATGCTTCAACAGATTCAGAAACTCGAATGAAAAACTACTCGCTGGCTCTGAATAAAATTGCAGATGAGGCATATTGGATTCCACTCTTCTCATATAATACAAATTATGTATTTTCTAAAGAGGTTGATTATACCCCAACATCTGATGAAATTGTTCGCTTTACTGACATGAAATGGAAGTAATTAGCAATTTCATTGATTAATGTTAGCTGGGCTATAGTTTTAATTATAGTTCAGCAATAAACGGAGAAATAGATGTTTGTCTATATTTTAAAGCGCTTTAGTTCGGCAATTCTTGTTGCACTTACTGTTTCGATAATTAGTTTTAGCCTACTTTATTTGTCGAGCGACCCTGCCGCCGCGATTGCTGGTGAAAATGCATCTGGCGCGGATATTGAGGCAGTGAGAAAATTTTACGGGTTTGATCGCCCGATTGCGGTTCAGTATTTTGAGTGGCTTACAAAGGCTATTCAAGGGGACTTTGGCGAGAGCTACTATTTTAAATTACCCGTTTCTGATCTTATATTTGATCGTTTATCAATAACTATGAAATTGGGTCTATCTGGTATGATATTTGCTCTATCATTTGCAATTCCGTTGGGTGTAATTGCATCTATTCAACCCAATTCGTTAATTGATCGATTTGCTTTGTTTTTATCGGTTATGGGACAGGCAGTGCCGAGCTTTTGGTTGGGTTTAATATTGATTGTAGTTTTTTCAATTAATTTGGGATGGGTGCCAGCATCTGGTACGGATAGTTTTCAGAGTTACATATTACCAACAATTGTGCTTGGCTATTATGCTATGCCTGCAATTATGCGGCTTACCCGCGCTGGTATGCTTGACGTTTTATCTTCTGATTACATCAGAACCGCCCGAGCAAAAGGCTTAAGTAAGAGGAGCATATTATTTAAACATGCTTTGCGAAATGCTATTATTCCAGTTGTCTCATTGGCAGCGGTACAGATGGGCTTTATGCTAGGGGGGGCTATTGTTACAGAATCAGTTTTTGCTTTGCATGGGGCTGGTTACCTTGCGTGGGAGTCTATTAGCAGGAATGATTTACCAACCATTCAGGCATTAATTCTTATCTTTTCATTGTTCTTTATCGTTTTTACTTTTTTAGCAGATATTTTGAACGTGTGGCTCGATCCAAGAATGAGGTTAAATTGAAATGTCAATTATTATAAATAAAACTAATAGAACTGAAATGAAAACGCCAACGTCCCCCACGCCACGTGAGGTTATAATTGGTAGAATGAAAAAGCATAAAGGTTTGATAATTAGTTTTGCTGTGTTATTGGGACTAGTGTTGGTTGCACTGGCTGCGCCTTTATTGGCACCGCATGATCCGTTTAAACAAAATCTTTTGTTGAGGTTAGAGCCTCCAGTATTTTTAGGTGGTAGTTGGAATAATATTTTTGGAACTGACCATCTTGGCCGTGATTATTTATCGCGATTAATCTATGGAACGCAAATATCCTTGCTTATTGGGTTTGTTGCGGCACTTATTTCTGCAGTGATAGGCACTATAATGGGGGTTTCAGCTGGTTATTTTGGAGGCAAAACCGACTTAGTTGTCACATTTTTGGTTAATGTACGTTTATCTTTACCTGTGGTGTTGGTTGCGCTTGCGGTTGTTGCACTATTTGGCGGCTCTTTATTCGTTGTTATATCGGTATTAGGCCTGTTGTTATGGGATAGATTCGCAGTGGTAACGAGAGCTGCAACCATGCAAATTCGAAATATGGAATATGTGGCGGCTGCAGAAATTTTGGGTACGAAGATACCACGAATTTTATGGAAAGATATCTTACCCAATATAGCGAACCAACTTATTGTTATTATCACTTTAGAGATGGCACATGCCATCATGCTTGAGGCCGCTCTATCATTTCTTGGGCTGGGTGTTCAACCACCAACCCCATCTTGGGGTTTGATGATTTCTGAAGGCAAACCAATGCTATTTTTTGAGCCTTGGCTTATTACAATACCAGGCGTAGCTCTGTTCATATTAGTATTTGCAATTAATATGTTCGGCGATGGTGTTAGAGATGTTTCTGCTCCTGAGGGAAGAAACTAAGAACATAGTTGAAAATAAGGCTTAATAAATGACCAAATATGGAAAAAAATCCGAATCTGTTTTATCTATTCAAAATCTTACTATTCCATTGCCTATTTCGGGTGATCGAAAATATGCAGTCGAAAATTTAAGCCTGGAAGTTGGGCGTAACGAGATATTGTGTATTGTTGGCGAATCTGGATCTGGCAAATCAATCACCTCCTTCAGTACCATGGGGTTGTTGCCAAAAATATTGACACCCTCTAATGGGAAAATTTTGTTTGAAGGCGAAGATTTATTATCAATGACGGAAACAAAACGCAATGGTTTGCTCGGTGATAAAATGTCGATGATTTTTCAAGAACCAATGACCGCTTTAAACCCCTGCTACACGGTTGGTAACCAGCTTAATGAAGTGTTTAAAGCCCACAGAAATATGTCTGCTAAAGAGCGTAAGAAACGTAGTTTGGATTTGTTACGGGAAGTCAAATTACCGAATCCTGAAATATTATATACTAGCTATCCTCATCAATTATCTGGCGGGCAAAGACAACGAATTATTATTGCTATTGCAATTGCACTTAACCCATCATTATTAATTGCTGATGAACCAACAACAGCGCTGGATGTAACCACTCAAGCTCAAATATTACGGTTGTTTAAAGAACTTAAGGATACACATAACGCTGGTATTATATTTATTACGCATGATTTTGATGTGGTTGCCGAAATCGCCGATAGAATTATTGTAATGCAACATGGTCAAATTGTGGAGCAAGGAAGTGCTGATGAAATATTATGCCGTCCACAACATCCATATACTCGATTGTTAATCGATGCTGTTCCACGTAAAACAAAGGTTAAGTGTAAAATCGACGTTGATAAACCAGTTGCTATCTCCGTTGAAAACTTAAGTAAAACATTTATCACTAAGGGGGGTCTGTTCAAACCAAGCAGAATTGTTGAAGCCGTTAAAAGTGCGAATTTTTCAGTTAAAGAAGGTGAGATATTAGGCATTGTTGGCGAGTCCGGATCCGGTAAAACAACATTAGTTCGATGTTTAATAAGGCTTTTAAAACCCAATGATAACTCTAAAATTAATATTGGTGATTTAGATTTTTCAAACTTATCGGGTTCAGCGTTACGCGCTGAACGCAAAAATATTCAAATTGTATTTCAAGACCCTTATGGCTCGTTAAACCCTAGACGCACAATAAGGGAACTATTGATTGAAGGGCCTGTTAACTTTGGAGTAAGTAAAAAAGAGGCATTAAGAAGAGCAAAAAAACTATTAAAAATTGTTAGGTTAGATGGGGACATACTGAACCGTTATCCTGCACAGTTTTCGGGTGGTCAAAGACAACGAATATGCATTGCGCGTGCATTAGCGGTTGAGCCTAAAATATTAATTGCCGATGAAGCGGTTTCTGCGTTAGATGTATCGGTACAAAAAGAGGTTTTAAATCTTTTAAATGAAATTAAAATAAAATTTGGTTTAACGATTATCTTCATTACTCATGACCTTAGAGTTGCAGCACAATTGTGTGATAATATTTTAGTAATGAAAGATGGTCAAATTGTTGAAAGAGGCTCTGTTGAAGATGTGTTTGAAGCCCCTAAAAACGAATATACCCAAAAATTGTTGGCGGCGTTACCTGGCCAAAATTGGGAAGCACCCTCATTTGTTTAATGTATAAATTTAAAGTATCAGGATTTTAATTATGGCAACTCGCGAAAGTGTAATCCGCAAATCTGAAAAATATTTTGACGATGGAGGGTTTGTTGAAGAACTTTCCAAATTGGTAGAAGTTGAGACTGAAAGCCAAAACCCGAGTAAACGACATGAATTACATAGATATTTAGAGGATTTTATTAGTCCTTTATTAAAAAATATTGGCTTTAAAATCGAAATATTCGCGAACCCTGTTCTTAATGGTGGGCCAATTTTAATTGGCGAACGAATTGAAGACCCTAATTTAGTCACCATGCTTAGTTATGGACATGGTGACGTGACACCTCCTCAAGAAGACGAGTGGAATGAGGGACTTACTCCTTATAAAATAGTAGTAAAAGGAGGGCGGATTTATGGACGAGGAACTGCGGATAATAAATGTCAGCATTTAATTAACATACGGGCTTTAGCTTGTTTGATAGAAGAACGTGGTTCGCTTGGTTTTAATGTAAAATTCGTTATTGAAACGTCTGAAGAAATTGGTTCAATTGGTTTAAGAGAGTTTTTTTTAGAGCATAAGGAACGGTTGAAATCGGATTTGATGATTGCATCTGATGGCCCTCGTGTAGACAAGGATGTGCCAACTCTATTTATGGGGTCTCGGGGTGGGCTTTGTTTTAAGATCGATGTTAATTTACGCGAAGGGCAAAATCACTCTGGTAATTGGGGCGGTTTGCTAGCTGATCCCGCAATATATTTAGCGCATGCAATTACTTGTATTGTGGATTCCCGTGGGCAGCTAAAAATACCAGAATGGCGCCCAAGAAGTCTAACTCCGAAAATTCGTCTGGCATTAAAAAACATTCCGGCACCGATGGGTGGAGTTGAAATATCATCTGAGTGGGGAGAGGTTGGACTTACTCCCGCAGAACGGGCTTTTGGATGGAATAGTTTTGCCGTTTTAGCAATTGATTCTGGTGACCCTAAGGCTCAGGTTAATGCAATTGCTGGCAAAGCATCGGCCATTTGCCAGTTACGCTTTGTTGTTGGTACTGAATTGGATGAAATTTTACCTTCATTACGTAGAGAGTTAGATAATAATGATCTTGCTATGGTTGCTATAAACAAGGTGAACAATAATTTTCTTAATGCTACTCGTGAGGATTTAGATAATGTTTGGGTTAAATTCTGTACTAATTCCCTTGCCAAAACGTCAGGTAAAAACCCTCATATTTTGCCTAATCTTGCAGGTTCGTTACCTAATGATGTTTTCGTAGATATTTTGAATGTAACTACTGTTTGGATACCACATTCATATGCTGGTTGCTCTCAGCACGCACCAAATGAGCATATACTCATGGCGACATCGAGAGATTCTCTAAGAAATATGGCTGGCCTGTTTTGGGACATAGCCGAATATAAGTTTAATTTCCATATGTCTCGGTTTCAAACCACCGATTATTAATCGGTAGAACTGGACTTTAGTCCAAAATACCCTTAGTCATTATAAACTCCCAAATGGTTGCCGCAGGTGAGAAACCATTTGGGAGGGCGTTGTTGCATGGATATGAATTTAAGTGTATTTTAGCTGTTTAATAATGAATCAAGAATTTCTTTATGCCGTATAAATTTAAAGCTGATTATCAAGATAAGTTTGATAAGAAGCGCTATCGTGTGATTAACTGGCCTGCGTATAATGAAAGCCTTCGCCAACGCGGCGATATAACGGTATGGCTGAGTGCGGA